>NZ_JAOQJD010000046.1:0-314 GCF_025566985.1 Aedoeadaptatus acetigenes | reverse complement strand
GTCATCAAACAGCATTCGCCTCAATTATAGTAAAATAGAAAAAAAGGAGGCCACCATGCTACATAAAGAAGACAAGAAAAAAGTAGAACAAATTCAAATGATTGCTCTGGATCAACTCGTGCCGACAGATCATCTTTTGCGAAAAATTGACCGTTACGTGGACTTCGACTTCATCTATGACCTGGTGGAAGACCTTTACTGTCTAGACAACGGCCGACCCAGCATCGACCCCGTGGTTCTCATTAAACTCGTCTTCCTTCAACACCTTTATGGCATTCGCAGCATGCGCCAAACCATCAAAGAAGTCGAAGTCA
>NZ_JAOQJD010000045.1:0-343 GCF_025566985.1 Aedoeadaptatus acetigenes | reverse complement strand
GCCGGAAAGATCGGCGAGAATGAAGAAGCTTTCTTTAAGCTGAATTATGTGACACAGAAGGATTTTGAAGAAGGGAAACCCAAGGCAGTAAGCAGTCCATCGACGAGGGTGGATACAAGCACGTCGGCGACGCCGAAATATAAGAAGCAGGAAGTGCCTCGGGATGATTACACGGTAAAACAAGTAGCCGGCGGCTATGAAATCGAAATCACGAAGCTACCCGAAAATGCCAAATATATTAAACCTATCGTCTATGTAAAATTTGCAAATGACACGTATTTTGAAAACGGAGATATGGTTGCAGTGACGGCTGCGGAAAATCCGGGAACGCCGAGTACGCCTG
>NZ_JAOQJD010000044.1:0-446 GCF_025566985.1 Aedoeadaptatus acetigenes | reverse complement strand
GCATTTCAATCCACGCACCCGCGAGGGGTGCGACATTGCCCACGTCGATGATAAACTTGTTGCCTTCGATTTCAATCCACGCACCCGCGAGGGGTGCGACCCCGTGTGGGCGATAAGGACATCATCAGCCCACAAATTTCAATCCACGCACCCGCGAGGGGTGCGACGCCCGGTGCGATGTTAAACGAGGTGGATATGACAATTTCAATCCACGCACCCGCGAGGGGTGCGACAAGTTTTCCCGATGCTCTTCGAATCGCTTTTTTCATTTCAATCCACGCACCCGCGAGGGGTGCGACGAGTTTAGTGTGTACTCAGAGGATATCGTCGAGGCATTTCAATCCACGCACCCGCGAGGGGTGCGACATTGCCCACGTCGATGATAAACTTGTTGCCTTCGATTTCAATCCACGCACCCGCGAGGGGTGCGACCCCGTGTGGGCGAT
>NZ_JAOQJD010000043.1:0-514 GCF_025566985.1 Aedoeadaptatus acetigenes | reverse complement strand
CCATGGCTTGTTGAAGGATGTTGGTAAAGATGGACTCGAATAGGTCGGTGTCTTGAAAACGCCGACGGTAGTTTTGCCCAAAGGTGGTGAAGTGGGGGATTTTATCGTAGAAGTCGAGTCCTAAGAACCAACGATAGGCCAGGTTGACTTCGACTTCTTTGATGGTTTGGCGCATGCTGCGAATGCCATAAAGGTGTTGAAGGAAGACGAGTTTAATGAGAACCACGGGGTCGATGCTGGGTCGGCCGTTGTCTGGGCAGTAAAGGTCTTCCACCAGGTCATAGATGAAGTCGAAGTCCACGTAACGGTCAATTTTTCGCAAAAGATGATCTGCCGGCACGAGTTGATCCAGAGCAATCATTTGAATTTGTTCTACTTTTTTCTTGTCTTCTTTGTGTAGCATGGCGGCCTCCTTTTTTCTCTATTTTACTATAATTGAGTGGCTTAAAGCGGTTTTAAGACACAAAAAGGGAGGGTGAATCGGTTGATTCACCCTCCCTTTGTCATCACTCTG
>NZ_JAOQJD010000042.1:0-561 GCF_025566985.1 Aedoeadaptatus acetigenes | reverse complement strand
CCTGTGTCGGTTTACGGTACGGGCGACAAGACGCGAATAGTGGCTTTTCTTGGCAGTATGGATTCGGCTCCTTCTCTACTTATTTTCGATCCGCATCACACGTCAGACTTTAGAGAAGCGGATTTGCCTACTTCTCATCCTTGGTGCTTGCACGCCTCACCAACCGGGCGCTGCGCTTATCCTTCTGCGTCCCCACATCTTCATTGCGTTTGCCGGTACAGGAATCTCCACCTGTTGTCCATCGACTACGCCTTTCGGCCTCGCCTTAGGTCCCGACTTACCCTGAGTGGACGAGCCTTCCTCAGGAAACCTTGGGTTTTCGACGGGTGAGATTCTCACTCACCTCTCGCTACTCATGCCAGCATTCTCTCTTCTGTACACTCCACAAGGCCTTACGGCTTTTGCTTCGTCGCGTACACAATGCTCCTCTACCAATCCTTACGGATTCCACGGCTTCGGTATCGTGTTTAGCCCCGGTTATCTTCGGCGCAGAGTCACTTGACTAGTGAGCTATTACGCACTCTTTCAATGTATGGCTGCTTCTAAGCCAACATCCTAGTT
>NZ_JAOQJD010000041.1:0-597 GCF_025566985.1 Aedoeadaptatus acetigenes | reverse complement strand
GCGAACAGCTATGACAAGTTAGATAGAAACAACAAGAACTATTTTGAAGACGACGGCGAATATGAAGAATTATTCAAAGAAGCCGTAGGTGAGACTTGGTTTGAATATATAGGACAAAGCAACAACTATAGTTCACGTGACAATATTAGATTTAATTTATTGTCTAGCTATTACAATAAAATAAAATCACCAACTCAAATAGATCCATCAAAGACAGATATCAAAGTAAAAAAGGTATGGAAAGACCAAACAAATAAAGTGACAGATCCAATGGAGGAAAAGGTAACTGTAGAGCTATACAAAGATGGTAAAGCAACAGGAAAAAAAGTTACACTTAATGATGCCAATAATTGGACTGCTACTTTCGAACAAATAGAAAATACAAGCGAAAGTAAATATACAGTTAAAGAAATAGGCGAAAAAGACGGAAGAATTGAAATCAGGAGAGATTTCTATTCTGTTATATATGAAGGTAATAGAAAAGATGGCTTTACCGTTGAAAATAAATATATTAATGAAGAGAGGGCTTATGTGCCTATTGGTAAACATATAATTTTACCGAAAGGAACAGCAGATCAAAAAAGAGAAAATCTTTTA
>NZ_JAOQJD010000040.1:0-661 GCF_025566985.1 Aedoeadaptatus acetigenes | reverse complement strand
ATATATTCAAACCAAGTCTCACCTACGGCTTCTTTGAATAATTCTTCATATTCGCCGTCGTCTTCAAAATAGTTCTTGTTGTTTCTATCTAACTTGTCATAGCTGTTCGCAAAATTCCAATATATATCAAATTCACCGTTTTCATCTTTATATACTTTATAGTAATGGTATCTTTCGTTATTTTTGTCGTCCGAAATATTAACATAGTTAGACGGATTTTCTGTAACTCTAAAGATAGCTTCACCTTCACCATGAACATTTTGTTCTATTTTAATTTCATGATCTTCAGCTCCGCGTACTCTTAAAAGTTTTTCTCTAGCTATATAATAAGCATCGTCTATTTCATCATTACTCAATTGGTCAATAGATGAAATGTTTCTACCAATTTTTTGTGATATGTCTTGGAAAAAGGTGTTCTTATCTTCCTTAATTATATTCGGAATTGTTATTGTGATTGGATCATATTCACGTTCAACAGTATCTTTATCTTTTAACTTTTCAATTTTATAAGTGAAATTCCACTCATCATCTGGACCATTTACTAGATATAAAAGATTTTCTCTTTTTTGATCTGCTGTTCCTTTCGGTAAAATTATATGTTTACCAATAGGCACATAAGCCCTCTCTTCATTAATATATTTATTTTCAACGGTAAAGCCAT
>NZ_JAOQJD010000004.1:0-165107 GCF_025566985.1 Aedoeadaptatus acetigenes | reverse complement strand
CTCACGCTCTTTTAGTGTAAAATGAGAATAATGATTCATCGTTCCTCCTGGTTGATTGGTTTTCGTCGACACAATTTTACCAGAAAACGGTGGATCATTTTTTGTTGCACTTAGATTGTAAATTCAAGGTACAAAAAAACGGCGCCTTTTCGGGCGTCGTTTCTGTTTCGATCAGTCGGAGGCACCGCCGATGACCATTTTGCCTTGGCGCATGAGGTAGAAGTGGTTGTTCATGCCAAAGGCGCGGTGGAAGGTTTTGTCGGATGGGGGCGATTGATAGAGGCTGTCGTCGCCAAAGATCCGTTCCATGTATTTGCCCAGGTTTTCTTCTTTTCCTGCGCTGTTTTTTAATCGATAGTTTTTACCGTTCCATACCACGTTCATGTCGGATTTCGAGGGCAGGTAGCGGACTCTGCGGCCCTCATCTTCGTATTTCAGAATGGTGATGGGGTAGGTTTCCGGAGCGGGATCCGTCGTAAGGCGGATGGAATCGCCTTCGACATTAAGCTTCATGTGTTTGGCATCGACGAAGCAGTTGATGGCAATGTAGGCTTTGTTCCCGCGGATTATATAATTGTCCATGGCGTACATGCCGAAGTTCAGTCCGTCGGTGGACGTGACGTAGCGGCAGTCGTAGGTGATGCCGAAGCCGTCTTTGGCCTTCATATTGATCGTAAGGTCCAGGGGATCGTCGCTAAAAGTCATGCCTTCTTGTTTGTAGCTCATGGTCATGGCTTTGGCAAAGGCATCGGCCTGAACGTAGAGCTGTCCCTTTTCGGCGAAGGCGTTGATTTGCCCCTTATCCTGTCCGTCGAGGGAGAGGGCCATGTCTTTCGCGCCGAAGCGATTGACATAGGGCACGGGCTCTTCGTTTCCGATAATGGCGGCCCGCTCGCTATCGTCCCAACGCACCGGGTAGCCGAAGAGTTCGGCGATGGCGCGCAGGGGCACGTAGGTGTAGTCGTTTCGAATTTCCGCCGCAACATCGGTGGTGGCCAGCTGATTGCCGTTGGCGTAAATGTCGCGGCTGCCGATTTTTACGCTGAAGGTGGGCATGTTTTTCACGCGGTCGTTGGCCGGGGTCATGGTTACCCTGCGCTCAGCGCCGTTCCAGGTGACGTCGAAGCCGAAGCTTTCGGAGATCAGTCGCAAGGGCACCATGACGCGGCCTTGTTTAATGTAGGGCATGTCTTCGCCGCCGGCCGGGTTGGAGCCGTTGATCCACAGAGTGAAGTCGGCGGCGTATGCGGCGGGAGCCGCAAAGAATAGGAGGGCCAGGGTGAAGAGTAGGGTAAGGCGTTTTTTCACGGGAATCATCCTTTCTTGTTTTTACTACCGATGTAGCTGTTTATTTTTTCATTCGCCAGATTTTTCGGCAGCAGATAGGCTTGTCCGGCGTCTTTGTAAAAGATGTAGAGGAAGTTTTCGTTTGCGATGAGGTCGCGGATCTCGTCGTAGGCGAAGGCTACGTCGCCGTCTGCGATGCCCGAATCGGTGATCGCCACCCGGTGCTCGCCTATGGGCAGGTCTTTTTCCATTTTGCGGATCAGCTTTCTCAGCTTTTTCTTCATGCTGCGGAAAAAGAAGGTGCGGTAAAGAAAGGGCCAGAGGATCATGGCGACGCCAAGGGGATAGAGGCCCTTCACGGGCTTTTTCGTGGCCATGTAAAAGATCGCGATGGCGAGAAAGACGGCGATGGGCGCGAGCATTTGAATGGTCATGCTGCGCTTGGCCGTGGGATTGTGCTTAAATAAATGCCATTGGTAGGCAAAGTAGTCGTCTTCGGTAATGGTAAATACTTCGTTCATGAAGCCTCCTTTCGGTCGCCGGTTTATAAATGTATTGTACTGAAGGAAATGGAGCCTTGCAAGGTGTTTCGCGGCTTTAAACGTGGTAAGATAGTCATAAGCAAAGGAGGGGATTTCATGGCCTATGTAGAATTTATCGAATCGACGAAAACCTACGGCACGGGATCGGCGAAGACCGTGGCCAACGACAGGGTTTCTTTTTCCATCGAAAAAGGGGAATTTGTCGTCATCGTCGGCCCGTCGGGAGCGGGCAAGTCCACGATTTTAAATATTTTGGGCGGCATGGACACCAACGATTCCGGTCAGGTCTTGGTGGACGGCAAAGACATTGCGGCCTTTTCCGACAGGGAGCTCACCACCTACCGGCGAAAGGACGTGGGCTTTGTCTTTCAATTTTATAATTTAATCCCCAATCTCACGGCTCTGGAAAACGTGGAACTGGCCAATGCCATCGTCGACGACGCTCTGGATGCGGAAATGATTCTGGAGCGGGTGGGCTTGGGCGAGCGGATGAATAATTTCCCGAGCCAACTTTCCGGCGGGGAGCAACAGCGGGTGGCCATCGCCCGCGCCCTGGGGAAGAATCCCAAGCTCCTTCTCTGCGACGAGCCCACCGGGGCTTTGGATTACAAGACCGGGAAGAAGGTGCTCCTTCTCTTGGAGGAAAGCTGTCGCAAACACGACCACACCCTCATCGTCATTACCCACAACCGAGCCATTGCCGATGCGGCAGACCGTGTTATCGAGATCAGCGACGCCAAGGTGCGGGCCATGTATTTAAACGAGCGCCCCGTGCCCATTGAAGAAATCGAGTGGTAGTATGGATGCGAGACAAAAAGATTTTCTGCGGGAGATCACCGGCCACAAAATGCGCTTTATCTCCCTCTTGGCCCTGGTGCTATTAGGGGTCTTCGTTCTCGTGGGACTCACGGTGACCGGGCCCATTATGCGCCGCACCGTGGCCGACACCCTGAAGAAATCCAACGCCTACGATTTGCGCCTCGCCGCTTCCGACGGCATGGAAGAGGAAGATTTGCGCCTCATCGCGGATATGGAAGGAGTGCGGGCAAAGGAGTATTTCCACACGGGCTATTTGACCACGAAGGAATTAAAGACCCTCTACCTCTCCTCCCTTCCGAAGCGGATCAGCCGCCCGATTTTAAAGGAGGGCCGCCTGCCCCGTGAAGCGGATGAGATTCTCCTGGATCCTACCTTGAAGGATACCTACAAGATCGGGGACACTGTGGTTTTTGAAAAGGAAGAGGATCTTCTCGACGAAGACGCCCCGCCCATGATGGAAGGTTATTCCTATAAAGTGGTGGGCTTTGCCACGAGTCCGATTTTCTTGGACAAAGCGGACAAAGGCACCACGTCCAATGGCGACAAGATCGACGGTTTCGGCTACGTCGCACCCTTGGCTTTTAAGGACCCCACAATTACGGAAGTGCATTTTCTCTTCGACGATCTGAAGAATCTCGCCGTTTACAGCGAGGAGTATAAATCTTTGAACACCGCCCACCGAAAGGAATTTCGCCACCGCTTCAAGGACCGGGGCGACGCGCGGCTGGACGAGTTGTTGGCGGACAAGCGAAAAGACATCGACGAAGGGGAAGCGGATATACGAGAAGGCTACGACGAATTGGATCGGGGCCTGGAAAAAATCGACGAAGGGGAGCGGAAGCTGGATCGCGGCGCCCGCGCCCTCAGGGACAATCGGGCGAAGTTTGCCCGCGGCCTCTCTCAAGGGGAAAGGAAATTGGCCGAATCCCGGGACAAGCTGAATCAGGCGAGAAAGAGCATTCTTTTTCAGGAAGATCAGTTGAGTAGCGGCGAAAAGGCCCTTCTCGACGGAAAAAATGCCGTGGCCGCCGCTATGAGCGACATTCAGGGCAAGGAAAGCGAGGCCCGCGGAGGTATCGCCCGTGCGGACACGGCCATGGATCAGATTTTAAAGGAAGAGGCGGCGCTGAACGAGGCGAAGCAGAAGCTAGAGGCGGGGAAGATCCCCGATGTGCAGTTTCCCGATTTGCCGGAGCTGCCCTTTTCTGCCAAAGAAATCGCCAAGGCCCAAGAAAATGTGGCCGCCACCAAGGCCGCCCGCCCTGCGAAGGAAGCTACGGTCAATGAAAAGGCCGCCGCGGTACAAACTGCCCAACAGGCTTACGAAGCCGCACAAGGTGCCGTGAAGGACTTTGGTATGGATGGCGTGCAGGGGCGGATCGACGCATTGGATAAGAAGATCAGCGAACTCACCGCGCAATTGAATCAAGAGGGCGCGGATGCCGATGCAATTAAGGGGCAAATCGATGAAGCCGAGAATAAAAGGGCCGCATTGGAACAACAACTGAAAAATTCGGACTACCTCGCAGCAAAGGAAAAAGCGGACGAGGCGAAGCAGGCCCTGAACGCCGCTTCCGGGGAATTGGCGAAGGCTCAGGGCGCCCTCGCCGAAACCGACGGCATCATCGCCAAGGGAACGGAAATGATTCAGGGCCAAATGAAGGCACAGGCCGCCCGCGAGATCATGGCGGAAAAAATCCGCGCCCAACAGGAAGAACTGCGCAAGAAAAAAGAAGAATTGGAGGCCGCCAAGCGTGACCTCGCCGAAAAAGAAGCCTTCCTTATGGAAAAGAAGCGGGAGACGGCGGCGGGCCGCGCCAAAGCAAAAGAAGCTCTCGCCGCCATCGAAGCGGGCAAGGCGGAGCTTCGCCAAAAAGAAGGGGAATTAAGCGAAAAAGAAAAATCCCTCCTTCAAGGCAAGGCCGCCATTCTCGCCGCGAAAGATCAGCTCAGCGAAGGGGAAGATCAATACAGCAAGGGCAAATCGGATTACGCCCGTGAAAAAGCGGAAGGTCGGAAAAAGCTGGACGCCGCGGAAAGAGAGCTCTTAAGCGGCAGAAGCGACCTGGCTTCGGCCCGCGCCACCTATGAAAAGAAGCGCGCCGATGCCCTAAAAGATTTGGTGAAGGGGCAGGAAGACGTGGATCGGGCGAAGGAACTGCTCACCATTTTAAAAAAGCCCGATTATAAAATCACGCCTCTAAACGAAGAGATGCGTACCTTCGTCTTCCTGGACTACGCCCATCGGGTGGACAAGCTTTCCGCCGTGTTCCCCGTCTTTCTCTTTGCCATCGCCATGCTCCTCGCCTCTACGGTCATGAACCGCATGGTGGACGACGACCGCACGGTCATCGGCACCTACAAGGCCCTGGGCTACAACAACGGCGCCGTCGCCGACAAATACGTGCGTTTCGGCACCCTCGCCGCCCTCCTCGGCGGCATCCCCGGCGCCTTCTTGGGCAATTTCCTGCTGAGTAAGGTCATCGCCGAGGCCTATTTGGCCAGCGGCATCTTCGATCAGCTCTCCATGGCCCTCTATCCCGGGCGAATCATTCTCGCCATTCTCATCGGCATGGTGGCCACGGGCCTCGTGGCCTATGTGAGCGTGCACCGCAGCCTGAAGCTTAAAACCGCCGCCCTCCTCATGCCCAAGCCCCCGGCCAAGGGCACACGCATCTTCTTGGAACGGATCAAGTGGCTGTGGAGCCGCCTGTCCTTCTTCCAAAAAGTGACGGCGCGCAATCTCTTCCGCGACAAAAAGCGCATGGCCATGACCATCGTCGGCGCCATGGGCTGTGTGGCCCTCTTGGTGTTGGGCTTCGGCATTCGCACCTCCGTGGACGGCTTGGTGGAAAAGCAGTTCGATCAGCTGAATCGCTACGACCACCTGATTTTCTACGAGCCCCTCTTGGATAAAGAGGCTCACGAAGCCTACAAGGCGAAAATCGAGGGAGACAAACACATTCGCGCCAAATGCTCCGCCTATGTGGAAACCCTGGCCGTGGGCGATGAAGGCTACATCGACCAGCCCGTGACCATGATCGTTCCCGAAAATGAAAAAGATCTGAAACGGGTCGTGACCCTGAGAAACCGAAAGACCGGCGCACCGATTCCCCTAAAAGGCGCCGTGATCACGGAAAAACTCGCCGCCATAAAAGGCGTGGAGGCGGGAGGCGTCATCGAAATAAAAAATGACGACGACGTTCTCTACGACGTGCCCGTGGCCGCCATCACCGAAGGCTACGCCGGCCACTATTTGTATATGGATCCGGACACCTACGAAGAAATCTTTAAGAAGAGCTACAAGACCAATGGGGACCTCGTCGACGCCGCCAGGGCGGACGTGTCTTACTACAAGGATTACGATTCCGTCGTGGCCCTCACAGGCATCGGCGACATGCGCCACATGGTGGACGAAATCGCGGGGAACATTAACTTCATTGTTTTCGTCATCCTGGCGGCCTCCTCCACTTTGGCCGTGGTGGTCCTCTCCACCTTGACCAATATTAATATCGAAGAACGGCGCCGGGAAATTTCCACCATTCGCGTTTTGGGCTTCTACCCGAAAGAAGTGACCCGCTACATTTACAGGGAGACGGGAACATTAACGGCGGTGGGGATTCTCCTGGGCTTTGTCGTAGGCAAGGGCCTGCACCTTTTGGTCATTCGCGTGGTGGTGCCGGACTTCGCCATGTTGGATCCCAAGCTGGGCCTTTTAAATTACCTCTTGCCCGCCGCCATTACCGTGGTGATTTCCCTGCTCCTCATGGTCTACTTCCACAACAAACTCAAGACCATCGACATGGTGGAAGCATTAAAGAGTGTGGAGTAACTTGACTCGGCCTATGTGTAGTGGTAGCATAGTGGAATGGAAAAAGGGCCGAGGTGCCCTTTTTCATTTGTCAGAAAACCACAGGAGGTGAAAGAATGGAAGAAAACAGAATGGGCTACGAGCCCATACCGAAGCTATTGATGAGCATATCCCTGCCCATCGCCTTGTCCATGCTCGTACAGGCCCTGTACAATATCGTGGACAGCATCTGGGTCTCCCGCTTAGGAGAGAAAGCCCTGGCGGCGGTGAGCATGGCCTTTCCCATGCAAATGCTCATTAACGCCTTTTCCATCGGCGTCGGCGTGGGCATGAATGCCCTTTTGAGTCGCCACTTAGGCGCGAAAAATCAGCGGGAAGCCAATCTCTGCGCCCAACACGGCATTCTGCTAAATATGATCGTCGCCATTCTTTTTGCCGTCTTCGGGACCATGGCCTCGCCGCAGTTAATCGGCATGCAAACCGCCGATCCCGAAATCATAAAAGACGGGGTGCGCTATTTAAACATCTGCTTTATGTTCAGCGTGGGTCTTTGCGGCCAGATCTGCATGGAGCGGCTTTTGCAATCCACGGGCCTTGCCGTCTACAGCATGTACACCCAGCTCTTCGGCGCGGTGCTGAACATTATCCTCGACCCCTTCTTTATTTTCGGCTGGGCCTTCTTCCCGAAACTGGGCGTCGTCGGGGCGGCGGTGGCCACGGTAACGAGCCAAATCATCGCCTTTCTATTCGGCCTCTATTTGAATTTCAAGCGGAACAAGGAAATCAACCTCCTTCAAGATCACTTCCATGTCAACGGCGACATCATTAAGGGTATTTTGGCCGTGGGCATCCCCTCGGCCATTATGATTTCCGTAAATTCTCTGTCCGTTTTTTTGATCAACGCCATTCTCGCCGCATTCGGCGCCGCCGCCGTGGTGGCTCTCGGGATCTACTTTAAAGTGCAAAGCTTCATCTTCATGCCCATCTTCGGCATGAACAACGGCCTGATCCCCATCATCGCGTACAACTACGGCGCCGGGCACAGGGATCGAATCTACGAAGTCATGAAGCTGGCCTACAAAGTGGCCCTGGTGGTCATGAGCGTGGGCTTTATTATCTTCCAACTCTTTCCGGCGCAACTCATGGGCTTCTTCGACCCCTCGCCGGAACTCCTCTCCATCGGCGTCGTGGCCCTGAGGATCATCTCCTTCAGCTTTATCTTTGCCGCCGTGAGCATTATCAGCTCCGGAATCTTCCAATCCTTCGGCAACGGCCTCTTGAGCATGATCGTGAATCTGGTTCGCCAATTGATCTTTATTGTGCCCTTGGCCTATCTCTTCTCGAGAACCGGCGTCTTGGCCTATGTATGGCTCGCCTACCCCATTGCGGAACTCATGGCCATGCTCATCGCCATCGCCTTTATGAAAAAAGTAAACGAGAAAGAAATCAAACCCATTGTGGAAAGAGATTGATCGGTGCACCTCACGGTGCACTTTTTTATTTGCCCGACTTGAAGGGCGGATCATGCCGTTTTATAATAATGAGAGAAAGATTGCAGAGGACAAAGGAGGTAGCACATGCCCATCGTTCACGTCGAATTAATCGAAGGCCGTTCTGACGAAGTGAAGGCAAAAATCGCCAAGGAAATCACGGACACGATCCACGAATTGGCGGACACGCCCCGGGAACACGTTCACGTGGTGTTCCAAGACATGAAGCGCAACGACTATTACAACGAAGGCCACTAAGGTTTTATTGCTTTTGAGAAAATCGGGTAAGCTCGGGCTTGCTCGATTTTTTTGTGGAAATTTTTGCAAGAAAAAAACGCCCCGAAAGGCGTTTGTTCGCAAATTTATTTGTCTTCGTTATGTTCTCTTTCTTTTCGTTCTTTTCTGTCCCGTTCGTCGGCCAAAAGGCGGCGAATTAAAAGGATGATGAGAACGAAAGCGGCGATGGCAAAGGCGAATTTGCCGATGAACACGAGTAAGGCGAGCCCTTGTAACATGGTTATACCTCCTTGAATCGAATTTGTTGCCGGATCGAGGTTTGTCAGTCTCGATCTCTATTTCCTCGATCTTTTCTATCTTTTTCATCGGCTGAAAGCCGGCGGATTAAAAGGATCACAAGAAGAAGGACGAGGGCGAGGACGAAAAACCCCGCCAATAAAGAGATAATCTTCATAACAGCCTCCTTGTCATGTCATTTTTTCGAATCGTTTCTTTATTCATTATACATTATTTTTTAGGGGGGGGCAAGAACAAAGATGCCTCGATAAGGTGGCGCTCTTAAATGAAGGTGATCTATTCTCGGCTAATTCAACTGAAAAAACAGGTCTTCACACATGTCTTTTGTGTTGGCTTTATCGGCTCAGTCCCAGGGCGCCGACGAGTATGCCTCCGCTCGCGTCGTCTTCGTCTCGAATGGTGGGGCCGGTGTAGACCTGAATGTTCATTTTCCTATACATGGGCGAGAGCATATTGTCCCGATGGCCCGGGCTCTTTTCCCAGGCCTTGAAACATTCCTCGGCCAGAACCTCGGGATCCGTAAGAAGGACGGCACCTCCGCCGGCACCCGTCTTCGGCAAGGGATACTGAATGAGGTTTTCGCCGATGAAGTAGGCGGGCTTTTTGTGGCTCAAATAATCGTAGGCCGTGTAGTAGGGCCGCTTGTCCGGCCGCACGTGGCGCTCGCCCTCGATTCGCATATTGCCGTAAAGGGCGAGCTCTTTGGCCCGGGCGTAGGCGCCGGCCTCCAGGCTTTTGTCGAGAACCAAGGGCCGCAAATGATTCTTCCTGCGGGCATCGTTGAGGCGATTTAAAAAAGCTTCTTGAAAGGCCCCGTGATCGAAGGTGCGGCGGCGATTGAGCCCATCGGTTAAGTAGAGGAAGCGGGCGATTTCCGTATCGTAATCGGGATTCGTGTAGAGAATGTCGTAGAGGGTGAGAAAGACGGCTTCGCGGGTGGCCGGCGCGTTGTAGGGGCAATCGGCCACGGGAAGGGAAAAGGCCATGGCCCGGTAGATCCAGCTGTCGGGCCAACCGAAGGAGGCGGCTTCCTCGGCGGTAAGGGATTTGTCGGCGAGGATCACGGCGATTTTCGACGCTTCGGCGCCGCTTACGGGCTTCTCAGGCAAGAAGCTGCCGTCTTTGTAGCCTTGAATCAAAGGAAGAGGACGATCCACTTGGGCAAAGGTAAGGGCGTGGATATAGCCCTTGGCCCAGTGGGTCTCGGCCACGTCTTTAAAGGGCGAGGTTTCTTTTTCAAGGGCCGCCGCATCCCCTTGAAGATTCAAAGCGCAGGCCAGGACCTTGGAAAATTCCGCGCGGGTAATGGGGCGGCCCAAGGCGAGATCGCCGGTTTCGTCGCCGACGATGAGGCCCGCTTCGCAGAGCGTCTGAATTTTTACCGCGGGGGTCGGATCCTTTTTCAGCTCTCCTTCGGCGAAACCCGCTCGGGGCAGGAAGAGAAGGGCCGATAAAATCAGCGCAGCAAATGCTTTTTTCTTCATTCAGGCCTCCTTTTATTTCTCCTCGATTTTCTTCGCCTTTCGATCCAAGAGTTGAATTTCAACCCGGGCGATGCGCTTGTCCGTTACGCCCAAAGTGGTAAGCTTTACGGAATTGCCGTAGAGGACCTTGTGTTTCTTCGTGTCTCCGGCTTCCGGAATAAAGCCCAAAAGCTCGATGGTAAGGCCGGAGATGGTTTCGTGGTTTTCGCTTTCCAGCTCCAGATCCAGCTGTTCGTTGATCGTATCCAATTCCGCCATGCCGTCGGCCACATAGGTGTAGTCGTTAATTTTTAAAATCTGCTTCAGATCGTGGTCGTATTCATCTTCGATTTCGCCGACGATCTCTTCCACAATGTCTTCGATGGTGACCATGCCCGACAAGCCGCCGTATTCGTCGATTAATATGGCCAGGTAATTTTTCGTGGACTGCAGCTCCTGCAAGAGGCGGTCGATGTTTTTCGTTTCGGGAACGAAGTAGGGCTTTTTCATCACCGACTCGATGTCGATGGAGCGGTAGCTGCGCTTGGCGTATTCCACGAAGAGGTCTTTAATGTAGATGGTGCCCACGATGTGGTCGGGACTGTCCCGATAGACGGGCACGCGGCTGTAGCCGGATTCGAGCATTTCCCGGATTTTTCCCGTATCGAATTCGTCGTAATCCAGCATGTAGAGGGCCGTGCGGGGCGTCATGATCTCGTAGGCCAGTTTGTCGTCGAAGTCCATAATGTTCACCATCATGACTTCGCCGGATTCGTTGATGACACCGTGTTGTTGGCCCACGCGGAGGTAGGACTTGATTTCCTCTTCGCTGATGTTTTTCTCCACATCTTTGGAGTAATTGCCCGTGGCCTTTAGGATCAAGGTGGTGGTAAAGGCGATAAGCTTTACAAAAGGCGCCATGAGTTTGGAAAATACCGTGGCGGCCCCGGCGTTTTTCAGGGCCGTTTGCTCGGCCTTTTGCAGGGCGATGCGCTTGGGCACCAAGACGCCGAAGACCAGGCTGATGTAGGAGAGGATAAAGATCACGAGAACAAAGGCCAAGGTGTCGGAAAAAGAAATCTCGGCGGACAAAAAGAGCGCGGAGAGAAGAGGCACAAAGGCCTTGGCGCCCAGTGCCGCGGCGAAAAAGCTCGCCAGTGTCGTCCCCGTTTGCACTGTGGAGAGGAAGCGGGATTGATTTTTCGTAAGGGCCAAAATTTTTTGCGCCCGCCTGTCGCCTTCTTCCGCCAAATTGCTTATGCGCTCCCGATTGGCGGAGACCAGGGCGATTTCCGTGGCGGTGAAAAAAGCGTTAGCCGCTGTGAGTAGGACAATGAGAAGTAATTCGGGCAGGATCTGCCCAGCGGAATCCATAAAATACATGCCTCCTTTTCTAATAAGTATATACCCCGGAGAAGAAGAAAGATACAAGGGATGTAATGAATTCTGTTATACTAATAGGAGTGAATAGTACTGAAAGGAGCAGTTATGAATATTAAGGATTTACAGTCTTTCGTGGATTTAAGCCCCACTTCCTACCAAGTGGTGGAGCATATACAAATGGCGGCGGCGGGCTTTGTGCGCCTCGATCGCGAAGACGCCTGGGAGCTGGAAGAAGGCGGCAAGTATTACGTGGTAAACGAAGACGGAGCCATCCTCCTCTTTTCCATGGGAAAGAGAGATCCCGAGACCATGGCTTTTCGCACAGTGATCAGCCACACGGACAGCCCGGCTCTGCGCCTTTTGCCCGGCGGCGTGCGCGGCGAAAAGGACTGCGTGAGAATGGATGTGGAACCTTACGGCGCCATCATTAATGCCGACTGGTTCGACCGGCCCCTGTCGCTGGCGGGCCGTGTGATCGTGGATGGGGAGGCCGGCGTAAAGAGCGTGCCCGTAGACTTTCGTGATCCCGTGGCCACCATTCCCCATCTGGCGCCCCACTTGCACAAGGACGTGAACAACGGCCACGTCTTTAAGGCGGGAAAAGATCTGGTGCCCCTGGCCGCAAAATCCTGGGACGACGGCGGCTTCTTGAAGGATTTGGCCGCTCTCGCCGATGCGAATCCCGAAGAGATCTTGGACTACGATTTGTACTTTTATCCCTGGGGGGACAGTATCCTCGTGGGCGCCGACAAAAAATGGCTCTCTTCGCCGCGACTGGATAATTTAGCCACGGCCTACCCGGCCTTTATGGCTTTATCCGCCGAGGTAAGCGAGAACCTCACCCAAGTGGTCTACCTGGCCGATCAGGAAGAAATCGGCAGCCTCACCCAAAGCGGCGGCGACAGCAGTTTCCTTCCCAATGTGCTTCGCCGCATCGTCGGCGACTTAGGCGAGGAGGCCTACTTCCGCGCCCTGGCGAGAAGCTTCCTCCTCTCCTGCGACATGGCCCACGCAGATCATCCGAACTATCGGGACAAGGCCAATCCTTCCGCATCCCCTGTTTTAGGCGGCGGCGTCACGGTGAAGCTTTCCGCCAGCAGAAGCTACGCCACCCAAGGCCACAGCAGCGCAAGATTTAAGCGCATGATGAAGGGGGCGGGCCTGAAGGTGCAGACCTTCGCCAATCCCCACGGTCAACGGGGCGGCTCCACCATCGGGCCTTTGAGCCTGCGCCACGTAGACATGGAAGCCATCGACATCGGCATCGCCACCTGGGCCATGCACGGCGTCCACGAAGTGGTTCACGTCGACGATGTGTCGGATTTCTACGACGCCGTCCGCGCATTTTTCACCACGGAAGATTTTTAGGAGATAAAGGAGGTTTCCATGAAAAAACGCAGCCCATGGCCTCTGGCCGCAGGCCTTCTTGTCGGCGCCTCCATCGTGCCGCAACTTTCGGCGAAAGCTCGTGAAAAGAATACCGCCCGCAAGCTGGCCCTCTGGGAAGCATCAGGCCCCATTCATCGCCTGGCCCTTTATGATCACGAAGACGGCATGATCACCGGCGCCTACAAATCCCCCATCGACGGCCTGCCCCTGGCCTTTACCATTATCGAAGCCGAGAATCCACGGGGCCTCGTGCAAATCGTCCATGGGGCACAGGAACATTCCGGCTATTACAAAGTCTTCGCCCACCGCCTGGCGCAGGCGGGCTTCACCGTGCTCCTCTCGGACAATCGGGGCCACGGCGATTCCGTCTCGGCGGATCATCCCCGGGCCTATATCTCATCCATCGACGACATCGTGGCGGATCAATACGCCCTCACCCTGTTTTTTAAAAATCGCTACCCGGGCCTGCCACTTGCCATGTTCGGCCACTCCTTCGGCTCTTTGATCGCGAGAAACTACATTATGGCCCACGACGATGCCATCGAGAAATTGATCTTAACGGGCCTGGTGTGCTACCCGCCCCAAGCCGGCATCGGTTTGTTTTTCGGCAATGTGGAAAGCTTCTACACCAGCCCCAAGCGCCGCGGCGCCCTGATCCGCATGATGGATTCAAAGACCAAGGCGGCCCTGGATACGATCAGCAACAATCCCGCCTTTTTACATTCCTTCAGAGGCGACGACAAATTGGTGAATTACTATTTAAACGGCGGCGCCATGGCCATTTGGGACAGCGCCTCCCGCTTAAAAGATTACGGCCGCTACGCCGTGAAGAATCCCGATCTGAAAGTGCTGGCTTTAAACGGCACGGAAGATCCCCTCACCGGCGGCGCCAAGGGATTGGCGGATACGGCGAAAACTTTCTACAAATTAGGGTATGAAGATTACGAAAACAAAATTTATCCCCACATGAAACACGATCTGCTCCACGAAAGCGCCAGCGAGATCGTCATTTGGGACATCATTCGATTTTTGAAGAACTGACGACAGGAGGTCATTATGGCAGTAGTAGAATTAACCCTCGTTCCCATCGGAACCCAAAAGACATCGTGCAGCCCCTTTGTTGCGGCGGCCTACGATGCGGTAAAAGACAACGACAAAGTGGAAATCCGCTTAAACCCCATGGGCACCGTCCTCGAAGGAGACATCGACGAGCTCTTCGCCTGTGTGCGGAAAATGCAGGAAGCCGTCTTTGAAGCCGGCGCCGATCGCGTCTACTCCGTGGTCAAAATCGACGACCGCCGAGACAAAAAGGCCAGCTTGGATCAAAAAGTCAACTCCGTCATGTCGAAATTAGTGTAGCCCATGGAAAAGAAACAATCACTAAAAAAACCACTGAACGCAAATTCTTCCATCGGAAAAACCATCGCCGTCTTAAGCGGTAAGGGCGGCGTGGGTAAATCCATGGTCACCGGCCTCTTGGCTTCGGAAATGAAGCGCAGAAACAAAGAAGTCGGCGTCTTGGATGCGGACATCTTGGGCCCCTCCGTTCCGAAAATTTTCGGCACCGACGGCACGGTCTTTCAAACGGAAAAGGGCATTCGCCCCTTAAAAACCTCCACGGGCATCGACATTATGAGCGTCAATTCCATTTTGGAAAGCCCGACGGATCCCGTTTTGTGGCGGGCGCCGGTTGTGGGCAATATGCTCACCACCTTCTGGAGCGACGTGAATTGGGACAAGAAAGACTACCTCTTTATCGACATGCCTCCGGGCACCGGCGACGTGGCCCTCACCGTCTTTCAAACCATGACCGTCGACGGCATCGTCATCGTGACCTCGCCTCAGGACTTGGTGTCCATGATCGTGGAAAAGGCCATTAAAATGGCGAAGATGATGGGCCTGCCCGTCATCGGCATTGTGGAAAACATGCAGTACTTTATCGCTCCGGACACCGGCGTGCGCTACGATATTTTCGGCGTAAGCAAAACCGCCGCCATCGCCGAGGAAAAAGGCATCCCCTACCTGGGCGCCTTGCCCATCGACCCGAAGCTCGCCCAATGCGCCGATAAGGGCCGCATCGAAGATTACGAGGTGGATTCGTTAAGCGCCATCGTGGACGAAATCGAAAAATTCAAATAGGGAAGCATTGGTTTCTGTGAATCTGTGAGGAGTCCGGCGTTTGGGGCTCCTCTCTGCTTAGAAAGGGGGAAGCATGGTTTGGATCCACGGCTTTGAGATCATGTGCTACATCTTGACAGCCATGCTTATTTTCGACATCACGAGAAAGAGAGACCGGGAAGAAGGGGAACTGTTTCTTTCCGCCGCCTTGGCGGGCTTCGCCTTGGAGCTCTTGGCCGTTCGACTGACGGACATCTACCATTACAGCCACGCCTTTTATATTCAGGTCGGTCCTGCGCCCTATCAATTTCCCTTTTTCGGCGGCCTCATGTGGGGCGGCGTCGCCGTCTGCGCCCGGCGCATCGCGAAAAAATTTCCCTTCGGCCCCTTGATGACCGCCCTCTTTGCCGGCTGGCTCGTGGTCTCCATGGACCTTTTGCTGGATGTGGCGGCCATTCGCCTAGACGGGGGCTTCTGGATCTGGGACGGAAGGCCGATCAATCTCGCCGTGACCCATCATCTCTTTATGAGCGTGGTGTGGGTGAATTTTCTCGGCTACATGTTTGAAACCCCGGCTTTGGTTTACATGACAGAGCTTCGCCGAAAGCGCGCGCCCTCCTCGACCGGAAAAGAAATTTTCATCAGCCTGCTCATTGGCGCGGCGGCCGTGGCCGTCGTGGGAATCCTCTCCTCCGTAGCCCTCTTTCTGGACGGGTTGACCGACGAGTGGTTCAGCTGCGTGGCCTTTCTTATTCTTTGGTGCGGCGTGTTTTTCAAGCTGATCATAACCCTCGCGGGCGCGAGGAAGAATCTCTCCTTTCGGGGAAAGAAGGATTGGGTGCTCTTTGTTTTCTGGGCGGCCATGTATGCCTACTGCCTGGCCGGGCTTTGGTCTCTCGGCGTGATCCGCGCCGCTGCCGCTTACGGCGCCTTTGGGCTCTTTCTCGGGCTCATGACCTTGGCCCTGTGTCTCCTTCATATTGAACAAGACAGCGTCCAATAAGGAAAGCCGATCCCGCGGGCGCCTTCGTTTCTTTTTTCCTCTTTTCGGTATATACTATGTTGGAAAACAAATCAAACGGATTAACTATAAAGGAGTTGACTATGGAAAAAGACGTCATCGTCGCTTTGGATTTTCCCTCAGCCAATGTGGCACGGGAATTTTTGGCCCGCTTCGACGGCGAAGCGCACAAACCCTTCGTGAAAGTGGGCATGGAACTGTTCTACGCCGCCGGACCGGATTTCGTATTGGAGCTGAAGACCAAGGGTTATAAGATCTTTTTGGATTTAAAGCTCCACGACATTCCCAACACCGTGGCGGGAGCCGTGCGCTCCTTAAAGGGTCTCGGGGTCGATATGCTCACCCTCCACGCCTCCGGCGGCCGGGAAATGTTTATGCGCGCCAGAGAAGCGGTGAAGGACATGAATCGCCCGCCCATTCTCCTGGCGGTGACGGTGCTCACGTCTTTTTCCGATGTAGGCAGAAAAGAAGCCCTCTTAGGTGAAAACCGCTCGGCGGAAGATGCGGTGTACCACCTGGCCCATTTGGCCCTTCAGGGCGGTGCCGACGGCGTCGTGTCCTCGGCCATGGAAGGAAAGTATTTAAGGGAACACATTCGCCAATCCTTCCCCCTAGTCTGCCCGGGGATTCGCCCGGCGGGAGCAAGTGTCGGGGATCAAAAGCGGGTGGTCACGCCGGCCGATGCCCGGGATATAGGCGTTGACTACATCGTCGTGGGACGGCCCATTACACAGGCCAAGGATCCCGTGGCGGCATACAAAGCCATTAAAGAAGAATTTTTAGGAGGTAACCAATGAAAGCCGTATGCGAACATTTATTGGATATCGGCGCCGTGAGTTTGTCGCCGAATGCGCCCTTTACCTGGGCATCGGGGATTAAGAGCCCCATCTACTGCGACAATCGCCTGATCCTCTCCTATCCCGAGGCCAGGAAGGTCATCGAAGAGGCCCTGGCGGATTTGGTGAAGCGTGAGTTTCCCGAAGCCGAAGCTGTCCTCGGCACGGCCACGGCGGGGATCCCCCACGCCTCCTACATCTCCTGGATCTTGGATATGCCCTCGGGCTTTATTCGTTCCAAGGCCAAGGACCACGGCAAGAACAAGCGAATCGAAGGGGCCTTTAAAGAAGGAGAGAAAGTCGTGGTGGTGGAAGACCTCTTCTCCACCGGAGGCAGCTCCATCGACGCCGCCAAGGCCTGCGAAGCGGAAGGGCTCGATGTGGTGGGCATTATTTCCATTTTCAGCTACGAATTAAAGGCGGCGGAAGAAAACTTCGCGGCATCGGGCTTTAAACACGCATCCCTCGCCACCTTCCCGGAACTGGCGGAAGTGGCCGTGGCTCGCGGCGATTTAAGCGAAGAGGAAAAGGCCCGCCTCAATCGTTGGCGCGAAGATCCCTACGACGAAAGTTGGTGCAAGGAATGAATTGGGCCAAGGTCCTTTTTAAATACCTGCCCCGCGCAAAGAAAATCGTCTCCGATCCCGAGCGCATGGAAAAGCTCGCCGAAGAAAGCTTCGCCCTTTTAAAAGGCGAGGGCAAAATGGCCGAGGTGCGAAGAGAGGGCCTGCTCCTCTGGAAGCTTGCAAAAGACACGATCACCGGCCGCTACCGAGGCCTGAAGAAGCGAAACCTCTTTCTCATCGTGGCCGGGCTCATGTATCTGGTAAATCCCATGGATATCGTGCCGGACTTCATCTTCGCCGTGGGCTTTGCCGACGACGTGGCCGTGTTGATGTATGTATTTAAAAAGCTGGATAAGGAGATCAAGGCCTACGAAGCCTGGCGCGACGAGGAAGAAGCGCAGATCCCCGCCGACGCCTATGATTATGACGGGGACGATGTCTACGGCATGACCATGGAAGAGGCGCCGGATCTCGAGGGCTATAAGGTCATCGACTACGACGACTAGTTTTTCGAACAATTTATAAACGAAGGAAGCCCCTGCAGGGGCTTTTTTGGTGGGATAAATACAAAATGGCTATAAACTTTCCGTGGGGAGTAAGTCCTCAATGGATGGTTTCATGGCAAAGCGCACAAAAAAAGAGCCCGGTTTTCACCGAGCTCTTCAATGGTTAATAGAGAACCTTTTTTATTTTATTCATTGACCATAAGATAGTTGTAGGCGCCGAGGGCGGCGGTGGCGCCGCTTCCGGCGGCAATGACGATTTGCTTAAAGAGGGTGTCTGTGGCATCGCCGGCGGCAAACACGCGTTTCACATTGGTCGATCCGTCTCCTGCCGTGAGGATTTCGCCTCTGTCGGAAAGATTCAGGCCGGAATCTTTTAGCCATTCCGTATTGGGCACCAGACCCACTTGAATAAAGCAGCCGGAAATGGGGATCTCCTCGGCCTTGCCGCTGATCCGATCCGTGTAGGCGAGTTTTTCCACTTTGCCGTCGCCGTAGAGACCGGTAGTTTGGGCATTGGTGATGACCGTCACATTGGAGAGGGTCTTTAGTTTCTTCAAGAGGGCGTCGTCGGCCTTAAGATCCGGTAAAAATTCCAAGACGGTGACGTGCTTGGCCAGGCCGGCCAGATCGATGGCCGCCTCGATGCCGGAGTTGCCGCCGCCGATGACGGCCACATTTTTCCTTTTGTAGAGGGGCCCGTCGCAGTGGGTACAATAGGCGACGCCTTTGTTTCTGAATTCCGTTTCGCCGGGAATGCCGATGAGTCGCCATCTGGCGCCGGTGGCGATAATCACCGTCTTGGCAAAAAGCTTGGCACCGTTATTCAGCTTGACCTCCACCTGTTTGTCGGTGGTATGGATGCCGTCGGCGAGGACGCCGGTCATCCTATCCACCTCCAGGGAAGCGACCTGATTTTCCATTTGATCCATAAAGTCGGGGCCTTCCGTGTATTTAAAACCGGGAATATTTTCGATGGAGAGCGTCTCTTTCACCTGACCGCCGAATTCGCCGGCGACGAGACCGGTTTTAATGCCCTTTCTTGCGGCGTAAATGGCGGCAGTAGCCGCCGCCGGCCCGCCGCCGATAATCAGGGCATCAAAAAGGGGCTTGTCTTTAAATTCGTCTTTGTCCACTTTGCTGCCGAGCTTTTCCAAAATGCTTGAAAGGGATTGCTTGCCCCCTTCGAAAAAGTCCCCGTCCTTGAAAATGGCGGGCACGGCGAGAACGTCTCTGGATTCCGCCAGATCTTGGAAGCTGCCGCCGTCGATCATGGTGTGGTTAATCGCCGGGTTGATAATGGCCATAATGTTCAGGGCCTGAACCACGTCGGGGCAGTTGTGGCAAGAAAGGGACACGACGGTTTCGAAATCCGCCGGCGCCAGGCCTTGGATCCGCTTCTTGTCGGCATCGTCTATTTTCGGAGCGATTCCCCCCGCCTGGAGCATGGCCAGGGCGAAAGAGGCGAACTCGTGGCCCAAGGGGAGCCCCGCGAAGACGATCCTGCCGTGATCGAAGCTTCCCTTGATTTCGAAGGAAGGGCTGTAGGTCAGATCTTTCTCCACCAAGGTGATTTTATCCGACAAGGCCGCCACTTCTTCGACAAAAGCCCGAACCTTTTTGCAATTTTCGTCGTCATGATGAGCAGAAAGCCCAATAGTGACCTCCGTTTTCAAGAGGTCAAAGTATTGGGCCAACTGGTTCTTTAGATTTGTATCTAACATATTAGATTTTACCTACCAGGTCCAGTCCCGGCGTAAGGGTGGCGTCCGCTTCGCTTTCCCACTTGGCGGGGCAAGCTTCGCCCGGGTGTTCGGCGACGTATTTGGCCGCTTTCACCTTGTTAATATTGACATTGGCTTTTCTGCCGATGCCGTCGGCATTGATTTCCACGGTTTGGATCACATTGTCCGGGTCGATGACGAGAGTGGCGCGATGGGCCTTGCCCGAGTCGTCGAGAAGGCCGAGCTCTCTCGTGAGTTCTTTGTTGGAATCGCCGATCATGGTGTATTTGATCTTGCCGATGGCCTTAGAATTGTCGTGCCAAGCTTTGTGAACGAAGTGGGTATCCACGGAAACCGAATACACTTCGGCGCCCAGGGATTTTAATTCGTCGTAGGATTCTTGCATATCTTCAAGCTCCGTGGGACAAACAAAAGTAAAATCGGCGGGGTAGAAGATAAGAACGGTGTAAGAACCCTTCATATCGTCGTTGGACACCGTTACAAATTCGTCCTTCGCGGGATTATAAGCGTCGAGTTTAAACTCGGGTAATGTTTTTCCTATTAAAGCCATAATTTTCTCCTTATATCTCCTAAAAATCATACTGTATCTTGCTAATGATAAGTATAATCAGTTAAAAAGGAAAAGTCAAACAGGGGCCACTTTTCAGCCACTGACTTTTTTCAATTCTTCTACCATATTCAAGCCCTTAATCTTCCTGACGCCCAAAGCCTGGGCCGCGGCAAAGACAGCGAGGTCAAGAGCGTAGATGGCAACATAGCTCTCGGCGGCGAAGTGAGGCTCCATGTAGACGGAAAGCTTCGATACGGACAGGGCGAAGAGATGGCGCATAAGGGGATCGAAGAGCGGCAGGCTCAGGGGATAAAAGAGCGCCACGGCGACACCTAAGCCCAATAGATAAACGGATGCCACTTCCCTGTCTTTATAGCCGAAAATTTTCAGGTAACAAATATCCTTTTGAGATTTTTCCAAGATCAACTTGCTTACGGTATAGACTAAGGTAAAGTAGAAAACTATGCCTAAAATACGGGTGGTAAGCAGGGCGCCGTCGAAATTTTCTAAAAAAGACTCCAGGTAAGCGCCGGTCTTTGCCCGGTCGATGGTGGTAAGAAGTCGTTCGTCGTCCACGTGCAGCGGCTTTTGCGACCAGTAGAGATTGAAATTCTTTGCATCTTTGTCGATAAATTTGTTCAGTGTTTCCATGGGCATCAATGCCTGAACGGAGTGAATGTCATGGGCAATGGCGGCGATTTTTAATTTTCTGTATTCCTTTTTGCCGGGAAGTTTTACTTGGATGGTGTCGCCGATCTTTAGCTTGTCGCGTTTGGCGAGGCCTGTAGAGATCACGACCTTGTCGTCCTTCATGGTCGATGGCAGATCCTTGTCGTAGGCCGTGTTCTTGTCCGGACCAAGGATGTTAAGATCACTTTTGTCGTCGCCCTTTTTATAGTCCATGGTTAGGCTTAGGCCCTTGTCGGCGTGAACGTCGGGATCCGGTGTTTTTACCATATAGGTGTAATTGTACTTCATGTCTTTTTGTATGGAATCCGTGTAGTCGTCGAACATAGGGCCCAGGGCCATGGAGAAGAGAAGAAGCGCATTGCCTACGAACATGCCGAAGAAAAGGGCGAGGATATTTAATCGGTTTTCACCCAGGATCCGCAGACGGGCGGCACGTATAAGGGAAAGGCCCTCGAGAGACGGTGCGCTCCTTCTTTTTTTGCGGTAAAATTCCCGCCGCAAAAAGCGAAGGGGCGACAGGCGGAAGTAGCGCATTAGAAGCAGGCGATTGACCAGCCATACGATGCCCAAGGGGATCAGGGTGGTG
Organism: Aedoeadaptatus acetigenes; assembly: GCF_025566985.1. NCBI lineage: Bacteria > Bacillati > Bacillota > Tissierellia > Tissierellales > Peptoniphilaceae > Aedoeadaptatus > Aedoeadaptatus acetigenes. The sequence goes on along the minus strand of NZ_JAOQJD010000004.1, from coordinate 143,774 downwards.
ATGGCGAAGGCCTTTATCGAAAGAACGGGAACAAAGGGCGGCAGGTTATAAGAGGTGTAGTAAAGGCCGGCGTACAGCTCGTAGCCCTTCACATAGGCGATAATATTGCCCGCCACCCCGGCGAAAATCGTGAGGCAGGTAGGGATGAGGCTGTAGTGGCGAATCAAATCTTTCGTCTCGTAGCCCATGGCGAGGAGGGTGCCGATCACCGGCGCCTCTTCTCGCAACAGGCCACGGGTTTGAAGGGCGCTGATAAAGCCCAGGGAAATAAACAGAAGCACCATGGTGATCATCATCATGGGTACGTCGCCGCCCATGTCGTCGACAAAGTATTGGATGCAGCGATTGTCGTAGGTGGTGGTGGCGCCGAGAAGGGGACCTGAGCTTTGTGCATCGGTGAGAATGTCTTCGAATTTATCCCTTGCCGCGTCCTCCGACAGGCGGGCGTGATTTCTGTAGGCGTAGAGGTAATTGGTCTTTTCCTTCAGGGAATCGAAGGCCTCTTTCGTAACGAAGGCCACGGAAAAATGCTTCGTGTCCATGGCCAGATCCCCTTGGGTTTTTAAAATGGTGGAGTAATCCGGCGTGGCTACCAGGGCCGTAATCACATAATCGTCGCCGTCGAGGATAAGCCTATCGCCGAGGTGAAGCTCGCTCGCCTTGGCCAAGTTGGCGGCGATGGCCACCTCGTTTTTCTTTTCCGGCAGGCGGCCGGCGTGAATGGCGGCGGTGTTGATCTTTTCCCGATTGACGAAGGTACGAAGAATTTTTTCCCGGGAATCGTCATCGCCGGGGGTGCGGAAGCGGACGTCCTTGTAAAAATTTTCCGCGAGATCCAAATCCCTTTTTTCTATGGCCTCCTTCGCCTCTTTCGTTAAAGGATCCGCCATAAGAAATTGGCCGTCCTCCACTTTGTTTTCCCGAAGGCCCCGGTAGTAAATGGGCTTTATGGAATTTTGGCTGATGAAAAAGGACGAGATGAATGCCACGGTGAGAAGGGAGATGAAAAACAGAGGCAAATAGGTGCCGGGCTTTTTAATAAACAGCCGGGGTATTCGTCGATGAATGGGATTTTTCATTACCATTGCACCTCCTCGGCAGAGAGGATATGCTCGTTTTCTTCACAAGACTTCAGGGCGCCGTCGTGAAGGCGGAGAACCACCCGGCACATGGAGGCAATGGCTTCGTTGTGGGTGGCGATAATCACCGTGGTCTTGTACTTTCGATTCAAATCTTCGATTAAGTGCAAGACGGCTTTGGCGCTTTCGTAATCCAGGGCGCCGGTGGGCTCGTCGCAAATAAAGAGAGAAGGCTTTTTCGCCATGGCCCGGGCGATGGATACCCGCTGGGCCTGGCCGCCGGAAATTTCCGAGGGGAATTTATGCAGCTGATCGACGATTCCAAGCTCCTCGGCCAAGGCGTCCACATCCAGAGGATCGTCGGAAAGGTAGGCACCGGTCAGAATATTTTCCCGAACGGTTAAGTTTTCCACCAGATTATAAAATTGAAAGACGAAGCCCAGTTGTTTTCTGCGGTAGAGCTCCAGCTGTTTTTTGTTCATCGGCGCCAGGTGATTGCCCGCCACGATAATGTCGCCCTCGTCCATAGTTTCGATGCCGCCCAGAATATTCAGCAAGGTGGACTTCCCCGAGCCTGAAGGGCCCAAGAGACAAGCCATGCATCCGTCGGGCAGAGTAAAGGTAATGTCTTTTAAAACGTGGAGCCGTTGGTCTTTCGTGCCGTAGCTTTTATGTAAATGGTCGATGGTAATCATGAGAACCTCCTTTTTAAATTGATAGATGCTATCAAGTTAATTTTATGCCCGGAGGCTATTTTTGTCTATAAAATTATTGTCGACGCATATCAATTTTTGTTTTTCGTTTTGCGCAAAAAAATCCCCTCGGCTTAGACGGGTGCTCATAAGAAAGTAATTCCAGAAATTTTGATTATGGCATCTGTCAGACGGGGTTGGCTACAAGACCGTAAGCGCAGTCCATAAGCGGATTACAAAGATTGCAGACGCTTATGAGGATTTCGTGACAGGGGAATATCAGAAGTATTTGGACAAGTAAACAGATGCAGAAACGGCAGCAGTGACCGAAAAGGTGACTGCTGCTTTTTCATGCAAGAAAGCAGATTTTTATGAGTAGAGAATCGTTTGAAACCATGCCTGATGTGATGGATGCAAAGCAAGCATTGCAGATTTCCAAAGCGGGCGCTTACAACCTTCTGAACAGCCCGGATTTTCCAACCTTGCGGATCGGCGGACGCAAGTTGGTGATGAAGCATGAGCTTGTGGAATGGCTGAAAAGCCGCACAAACCGAAAAGAATGAAAACACGGTCAAGAGCCGAAAAAGTGACAAATAAACCGACAGCACCAGTTGGAACTTACTCCACATAGTTTGGAGTGTTTCTATCGGAAAATCGCACCGCTTTTCCATTTCAAGAGCCGAGAAAAATTTATGAAAAACAGGAGGTTTTATGCGAACAGGACTAACCAAGAGAGAAAAGACCACTGCCATCTATTTTGACGAGTATGGTAATATGATCGAGGTACAGACCCACAACACCGACCTAAAAAAGCGGCTGACAGCATTTGCGGCGAAACACCCGGAATGCTGCCGCCAGATGGACGATGACGAGCAAGGCGGACTGACCTTTGAGATTGAAAAAGGCAGACTGAGTTTCCGACTGACTGCGCCATACAATGAGGAACGGAAACAGACGGCGAGTGAGTGGCCAAAGAAAAACGGTTGTATCTGCAAAAAACCGGGATAAAGTTATCCTGCAAATCGCTTATATAGCCAAGCAAGTCAGCAAGATGCTTAAAAAATCGTGTTAAATAATCAAAATAGCAAGGAAGCAGTTTACTTTGCGCGGATTTTTTGATATAATAGACTAAATTTGCAAGTAGGAGGAAAAACCATGTCGGTGCATTGCAATCTATCAACGCTTATGGGCAAGAACCGTTTTTCGATCCAAGATGTGCATAAGCAGACGGGATTATCTCGAAATACTATCTCCAACTTATATAACGATAAAGCTACACGAATTGATTATGATACAGTCGAGAAACTATGCCTGTTGTTTAAGTGTTCGCTCGATGAGTTGTTTGAGATATGTATTACGGCGGACAAAAACAACGCTGATTGACCGAGCATAGGAGAAACTGTTATGAAAATCATTTCGCTATTTAGTGGCGCTGGAGGATTGGACTTGGGGTTGATCCAAGCTGGCAACACTGTGATTTGGGCTAATGATATTGATAAGGACGCTGTAGCTACCTACAAAGAGAATATCGGAGATCATATTGTTTGTGACGACATTAAGAACATTGATATTTCCACATTACCTGATGCTGATGTTGTTGTAGGTGGATTTCCTTGCCAAGGATTCTCACAGGCTAACAGGTTAAGAACACTTGAGGATGATAGAAACCAGCTTTACCGCTTTTTCTACAACACAATCAAAATCAAACAACCTAAATTTTTTATTGCGGAAAATGTAAAAGGGATTCTTAGTCTTGGCAAGGGTGAAGCAATTAAACAAATCGTGGCTGACTTTGAATCCGCTGGCTATATCACATCTGTTAATCTTGTGAATATGGCAAACTATGGCGTTCCACAAACAAGGCAAAGAGTTATCATCATCGGCCAGAGAGTAGATTTGGGAGAGAAATTGCGATTTGCGTTTCCGCAGCCTTCTCACTCTAAAAACGGTGAACTGCAAAAATGGGTGTCGATCAAAGAAGCAATCGACCACTTCCCCGACCCTGACAAAGAAAACAATGTCCTCAATCACATCTACTCAGCTTACAAAGTTGAGTATCGTAATTTTACGGGACATAGAGAAACTGATCCTGATAAGCCGTCCCCTACTGTTCTTGCACGAGGAAATGGAAAAGGCGGCGTTTGTGCAATCCCCCATTACAACGGAAAGCGCCGATTGACAATCCGTGAGAGCGCAAGTGTTCAGACTTTCCCGGAAGATTTTCATTTCGTTGGAACAATGAGCTCTTGTTATCGTCAAATCGGAAATGCTGTCCCGGTTATGTTCGCCCGAATACTGGGAACAGAATTGATGAGACTTGAAAAGGAAGAAATTGTATGAGAGTAGTATCACTTTTTAGTGGAGCCGGAGGGCTTGACTTAGGCTTCAAAATGGCTGGTCATGAAATCATTTGGGCAAATGATTTGTATGAGGATGCTGTTGAAACCTACAAGCATAATTTGAGCGATCACATTGTCTGCGAGGATATATCAAAAATTGACGCAGAAGAAATTCCTGAGTGTGACATTATCATTGGCGGATTTCCTTGTCAGGGTTTTTCTGTTGCCAACATGAAGCGTCATGAAGCGGATGAGCGCAACGCTTTATATAAGCAACTGATCCGAATTATTGATGCGAAGAAGCCGAAATTCTTTTTAGCCGAAAATGTTAAAGGGCTTACAAACTTAGCCAAGGGAACAGTCTTTCAAATGATTTTGAGAGATTTTTCATCCCTTGGATACAGGGTGGACTATCGAGTTCTTAATGCCGCTGATTACGGTGTGCCACAGACACGACAAAGAGTAATTATTATTGGTGTTCGCAACGATATTGACTTTGAGTACATTTTCCCCGATCCTACTAACAGCAAGGATGGGGAGGATGGTTTGCCGAAATGGGTCAGCGTTGGAGAAGCAGTGTCCGTTATTCCCGATCCTGATCTCCCTAACGACCTGCCAAATCATGATTATTCAAAGTACAAACTGCAATTTAACGGTTATCTTGGACACAGAGCTTTGGATCCTGAAAAGCCTGCTCCGACTGTTACCGCCCGTGGCGACAACAAGGGTGGAGTTGTTATCCTGCCCCATCCGAATGCGCAGCGAAGAATGTCTTGCCGTGAGTTGGCAGCGGTGCAGAGTTTTCCGTTGGATTATGCGTTTTCAGGCAATCGCTCATCGGTATATCGCCAAATTGGAAATGCTGTGCCGCCGTTGCTTAGTTATGCTGTTGCAAATGTTTTCAATCAATACGAAGAGAGTGACAAGTAGATGTTTTCAAAAGATTTTGTCCCGACAAAACCTTTCCCTGATTTCAAGTGGAAATGGGCTTGCTTACAATGCACCGAGGGTATCAACGATCCTGTTATCTTGTTAGGTGTTCTTTTCCGCATGAAAAAGCTGGAAGGACGAGGATTAAAATATAGTTCACAAGAATTTGCAGACGAGCTGATTGAGTTATCGAATGATATAAGCGACTCCATTGGTGTTGATCTCGCAAGACGAACAGGCGAACGAAATATTATCCGTAATTCTGGTCAATATTGGAAAGCTGTCGGCTTGATTCCTGATGATAGCCGAGGTCTGATCCGTCTTACCGATTTTGGACGCCGAGTTGCCGAGCATGATATTTCTCAGACAGAGTTTTCTGCAATAACCGTTCAGACATTCAAGTTGCCGAACAGTCATATCCAGACTCCTGCTGAATGTCTAAATTGGGAAAGCCACAGCCTCATCATTTATCCCCTCAGAATTATCCTGTCGGTGCTTATGGAACTCAAGAAGAGAGAACAAGGCTACTTAACTACCACAGAGCTGACGAAGATTATTATACCGCTTTCCGGCTGTCACGCACAGATTATAGACTATGTGAATTTTATTCTTTGGTATCGCTCTGGCGAGATTACCATTGCTGATTGGCCTGATTGTTGCGAGGGGGCTAATGATTTTCGTATTGCCAGAGAATATCTGCTGTTCCTTGAAAATTACGGATACTTAGAAAAGGCTGATGGCGTGGCGAGAGATGCTGAACAATATCACATCAATGCCCTTATCGAATCTGAAATCGCTGAAATTCTTGCGACTCCAATTACTGATGCTTCTCTGCAAATAATCCTGGATCAAATCCGCACGAGTGAAGTAGCATCGGAGGTTGAGCGTAAACGAGTTCAGAATTTCCGAATCAGTCGCCCTAATCAAGCCAAATTCCGCCACGATGTTCTTGCTGCTTGCCAGCGGTGCATCATTACGAATGTCACCATGCCAGAAGTGCTTGAAGCTGCACATATCAAGCCGTTCAAATACAACGGCGAAGATACCATTGCAAACGGTTTTGCGATGAGAACGGATATTCATACTTTGTTTGATGCTGGACATCTTCGCATTTCCGAAACAGGCGAGGTTGAATTGTCCACAAGGGCACGAATGGACTATGGTGCTACCATCCCGCCGAGAATTGTTCTCCCCGACTTTACCAATCGTGATTTCATCAGATGGCGTTGGGAGAACTACAACGGTATGTAATATCGCTTCCTATATATTTACATCTTCCTATATATTTACATGATGGAGGAAATAATTTGCCAAAAGAAAAATCAAAATTTGAACTGCTCCGTGAAAAAAGCATCTTGTCTATTTTGGATGGCGATGAGGATTTCGGTACGCTTGAAGTCAACGGTACAGATAGCGGCATTAAGATTTCAATGCCATATTTGAGCGGACCGACGCTATGTGATATTTCAAACAAATTTGGGCTACCCGTCACATATGGATGGAATGGTGGTGCTCAAAGTAGATGGGCATATCTTGATGATCTGTTGGCACATTGCATTCAGAATAAGCGGGAATCGGACTTGCTTGCGTTCCTTTTTTCAAAAGGGCAGTTTGTAGACAAACTGAGAGGGCAAACTCCGGAAGTTATAGAGTATGCATATGCTCAGATCGTAAACGCAGTAATCGGTCAGATCAATGGCGCTTTGTATTTTGGTGGGAATGAGCTTGTACAGGTGGGAAAAGTGTTTGTTATCCGCAAACTCGGATCAACCGTTAGTGTAGCAACTCCTTCTGTCAAAACGATAGATAGAAGCTACATTACCGATCTGTCGGATCGAGCTATGAAAGATGTCATAGACGGGAATTATGATAGCGCCATCACTAAATCGCGCACATTACTTGAAGAAGTATTTTGCTATGTTATCGAAAAGAAAGGCGAAGATCCATCCGAAAGTGGTGACATCGGGAAACTCTACAACCAAGTTAAGCAGCTATACAATATGCACCAGAGCAAAGATATGGATAAGCGTATTAATGGGTTACTTTCTGGATTGGAAAAGATTCTTTCTGCAATAGCTGAAATGCGAAACAAAGGAAGCGATTCCCACGGTGTTGGAGCGAAAAGAATTAGCATTGCGGATCATCACGCCCGCCTATTTGTAAACTCCGCAATGACTATGGCAGACTTTGTGTTGGCTGTTAGTGAAAAGGCTTCTCGGTAGTCCGCAATAATCCCTTTGGAACAAAGGGCGCACTTCTATACAGGGGTAAGCCTTGTATGTGCGCTCTGCGAGGCAGACAGCCCGGACACATGAAAGTCTGGGCTGTTTTGCGTCACTGCGTTCCGTACAAGGGGCTGCACCCCTTGCGCCGCTTATGCGGCTAGCCCTGCCCGCTTTGTATGGGAAACAATCTGTTTGCACGGTTGCACAGACAGTTTTTCATCCAAAGCCTAAAACTCAACACACAAATTTTACTGCTTGTCCGAAAGACAGGCGGTATTTTTTATTTTCTTGAATTTACAATCTTAGTGCAACAAAAAGTCCCCTCGACTTTGCGAGGGGAGCAGCTTAGTTGTTGCGGTCGTCCATGGACAGGTATTTTTTCCTGGAATTTAAGTGGACGTAGGCCGGGCGAATGATCTTCTTGTCTTGGACTTGTTCCAAACGGTGGGCGCACCAGCCGGCCATGCGGGCGGTGGCGAAAAGGGGTGTGTAGAGATCCCGGGGAATCCCGAGCATTTGATACACCAGGCCCGAGTACAAGTCGATATTGGCGGTGAGGGGATAGGCGGTGCCGTTTCGCTCCTGCAGGAGGCGGCCGCCGATGTCTTCCACCAGGCGAATGAAATTGTATTGATCGCTGTAGCCTTTTTCTTCGGCGAGAACTTTCGCCTGCATCTTTAAGAGCTCGGCCCGCGGGTCGCTCAAGGTGTAGACGGCGTGTCCGATCCCGTAGATCAGGCCCTTTTCGTCGAAGGCTTGGCCGCCTAAAATCCGGCGCAGGTAATCTTCGATATCGTTTTCATTGTGAATGTCCCGCACATTGGATGCGATGTCGTCGAGCATGGCGGAGCACATGAGATTGGCGCCCCCGTGGCGAGGCCCCTTCAAAGAGCCCAGGGCCGTGACGATGGCGCTGTACGTGTCCGTGCCCGATGAGGAGACTACGTGGGTGGCGAAGGTGGAGTTGTTCCCGCCCCCGTGTTCCGCGTGAAGCACGAGCATCAGGTCCAAAATCTTGGCCTCGGCGTCGGTGTAGTCGGAATTTTTCCGGATCAGAGACAGAATCATTTCCGCCGTGGACATGTCGCTGTCCGGGTAGTGAATGACCAAACTGTCCCCGTCGATGTAGTGTTTCTTGGCCTGGTAATTGTAGGCCATAATGAGGGGCGTCTTGGCGAGAAGGCTCACGCTTTGGCGGAGCACATTGGCCGTGGAGGTGCCGTCGGGATCCGCGTCGTAGGAATAAAGACACAAAGTGGAGCGCATCATTTTGTTCATGACGTCCCGCCCCGGCACTTTCAGGATCGTGTCTTCTAAGTAATTTCTCGGCAGATTCCGCTCTTCCCGCAAGAGGCCCTTGAAGAAATTCAAATCTTTTTTCGAGGGCAAATTGCCGAAGAGCAGGGTGTAGGCCACTTCTTCGTAGCCGAAGCGATTGGTCTCTTTAAAATCCTTCACCATGTCCTTCACGGAATAGCCACGATAGAGCAGATCCCCTTCCATGGGGACTTTTTTGCCGTCGATTTTTTCGTAGCCCGTGACGTAACCGATGCGGGTAATGCCGACGAGGACGCCGGTGCCGTCGGCGTCCCGCAGGCCGTGTTTCACATCGTACTTGGCGTAGAGTTCACGATTGATCGTGTCCCGTTTCGTGATCTTTTCCGCCAACTCGTCCAGGCGGTGGTCCATTTTTTGATTGAGCATCACTCACCTACTCTTTCTATTAAAGCCCGTACATAGTCTTCGGTGCTCAGCTTGCCGCCGAGATCCGCCGTGCGGGTATCGGGATTAGACAACACGTCGTAAACGGCGCGGCGAATCTTTTCCGCCGAGGCCCCTTCGCCCATGTCGTCGAGCATTAAACAGGATGTGAGAAGCATGGCCGTGGGATTGGCGATGCCCTTACCCTGAATGTCCGGGGCTGAGCCGTGGACGGATTCGTAAATGGCCATGTCCTTGCCCTTGTTCATGCCGGGAATCATGCCCAAGCCGCCGATAAGGCCGGCGCCTAAATCGGAGAGAATGTCCCCGTAAAGATTTTCCGTGACGATGACGTCGAATTGGCCGGGATTCATGACCATCTGCATGGCCATATTGTCTACGAGGATTTCCTTCATGGGCACGTCGTAGTCTTTCGCCACGTTCCGGGCCACGTCGAGGAACAAGCCGTCTGTGGCCTTCATAATATTGGCCTTGGTCACCACGGTCACCGATCGACGCTTGTTGGCCGCGGCGTAGTCGAAGGCCGCGCGAATAATCCGCTCGGATTTGTCCCGGGTAATAATTTTAATGGAGTGTGCCTCGTTTTCCGAGATCACTTCCTCCACGCCGGCGTAGAGGTCTTCCGTATTTTCCCGAAAGAGCACCATGTCCACGTCGTCGAACTTCATGGGAAGATCCGCCGCGGGCTTAATGGGGCGAATGTTTTGATAGAGATCGTATTTCTTTCGAAGCTCCACATTCAGGCTCCTGAAGCCGTGGCCGATGGGGGTGGTAATGGGGCCCTTTAAGGCGATTTTATTTCGCTCGAGGGATTCGAAGAGGGCCTCGGGCAGGTAGGTGCCTTCTCTTTCAAAGACCGCCTTGCCCGCGTTCACCTCTTCAAAAACCACGGGCACCTTCAGAGCCTCAAACACTTTCTTTACCGCCGCGGCGATTTCCGGGCCGATCCCGTCGCCGGGGATTAAGGTTACTGTCTTCATTATGCCCTCCTGTTTTTCGTGTAATTTAAATAGCCGCCTTCCAAGAGCATGGTCTTTTCCCGTTCGCTGAAGTCGCCGACGAGGGGAATGTCTTCTCCGCCGGCGGTTAAGATAAATTCGCCGCTTTTAACCGAGGCCTTTAAGTCTTTCATGGAGATGGTTTCGCCTTCTTTTAACTTGTCGTAATCGGCGGGATCTTTAAAGACCAAGGGAAGAATGCCCATATTGATTAAATTGGAGCGGTGGATGCGGGCGAAGCTTTTTGCCACGATGGCCTCCACGCCTAAATACAGGGGCAAGAGGGCCGCGTGCTCCCGGCTGGAGCCTTGGCCGTAATTGTCGCCGCCGACGACAATGCCGCCGCCGTGTTTTTCCGCCCGGGCCTTAAAGTCGTCTACCAAAGTGGAGAAGGCGTGCTTGGAAAGCTCGGGAATATTGCTCCGGTAGGGCAGAAGCTTTGCCGTGGAGGGGCAAATGTCGTCGGTGGTCACATTGTCCGAGGCCTTGAGAAGAATGGTCTTTTCAAAACCATCTTCCAAGGGATGTGCCATGGGGAAGGGCTTAATGTTCGGTCCCATCTTCACGTCCTTCGGGCGCGCGGCTTTTTCCTTGGGATAGATCAGGTAATTGGTGGCGTGCTCGTAGTGATCCGGCTCTTCGACGGCATCCACCGAATCCGGCGTGGTAATGTAGCCGGTGATGGCGGAGGCGGCGCAGGTTTCAGGGCCTGCGAGGTAGATCTTTGCATCCTTTGTGCCGCTCCTGCCCTTAAAGTTTCTGTTAAAGGAGCGCAGGCTCACGGCGCCGGACTTCGGTGCCTGGCCCATGCCGATGCAGGGGCCGCAGGCGCTTTCCAAAATGCGGGCGCCGGCTTCGATCATAATGGCCAGTGCGCCGTTTTTCGACAGGGCGTTTAATATGGTGGCGCTCCCCGGAGAGATGACCAGGCTCACGTCTTCGTGCACCTTTTTGCCCTTTAAGATTTGAGCCACCTTCATCATGTCCGTGTAAGAGGAATTGGTGCAGCTGCCGATGGCCACTTGATCCACCTTCACCATGCCCAGGTCCTTCACCTTTTCGTATTGATCCGGCAAGTGGGGCTTGGCCACGGCGGGCTCGATTTCGGAAAGATTGATATCAAGCACCTCGTCATAGACGGCATCCTCGGTCGCGGCCAGGGGCACGAAGGCCTCTTCACGGCCGTGGCGCTTCAAAAAGGCCCGGGTAACTTCGTCGGAGGGGAAGACGGAGGTGGTGGCGCCGAGCTCGGCTCCCATATTGCAAATGGTGGCGCGATCCGTGACGGAAAGATTCTTCACGCCGTCGCCGGAATATTCCACGATGTAGCCCGTGCCGCCCTTTACGGTCTTTTTCCCTAAAATGGCCAGGATCACGTCCTTGCCGTTCGTGCCGGGTTTTAATTTGCCCCTGAGGCGCACGTTTAAAACCTTGGGCACTTTCAGGAAGTAGAAGCCGCTGGCCATGGCCACGGCCACATCCAATCCTCCGGCGCCGATGGCGAGGGCGCCGAGGCCGCCGGCTGTGGGCGTGTGGGAGTCGCTGCCTACCAAGGTCTTGCCCGGTGCGGCAAACTGCTCCAGTTGCACCTGATGGCAAATGCCGCCGCCGGGTTTTGAAAAGACGAGGCCGTATTTCGCCGCAGCCGACTGAATAAATTCGTGATCGTCGGGATTTTCAAAGCCCGTTTGCAGCATATTGTGGTCGATGTAGGCCACGGAGAGCTCCGTTTGAATGTCGTCGATGCCCATGGCTTCCAATTGCAAATACACCATGGTGCCCGTGGAGTCTTGCGTCAGGGTTTGATCGATTTTCAATTTAATCTCTTCGCCGGGAGAGAGCGTGCCTTCCAGCAAATGGCTTTCCAATAATTGATACGCGATACTCGTCATACAACCTCCTCTATTCTGTTATAAAAACGACAATACCGTTTCTTGAACCATATAATCGTCAAGTACCAGTATACCTTTTTCTGATTTAAAATGGTAGAGCGTTTTCAAAGTAGATTGTATATTTTATTGTCCATATAAGCAAATAAAAAGACGACGCGTCGCGCCGCCTCATAAAGGGAGTGAGAAATGAAAACTTAGAAATAGGCCATCGGTCTTTCCCGATTTCCACAACCAGTATAATGGAGAAATGTTTCCTCACCGTGGTCTTTTTGTAAAAAAGAGATAAACTTAATCCTAAAGAGGAACTTCCTTCGGCACCTTCTTTTCGAAATAGGTGGCGCAGGTAAAGCCCAAATGAATCAGATGATTTTTCGCCGATTCGAAATCCCGGCCTATGTGTGCCGATTTGTGGCCGTCGGAAGAAAGGCAGATTCGCTCGCCCCCCAGATCCCGGTAGAGGCGAAGGATGTCATCCTTGGGATTGCCGTAGGAGAGGCCCTTGTACTTGCCCGCCGTATTGTATTCGAGGACCAAATCCTTTCGGATCAAATGCTCCAGCACCGCCGCCACCTGATCTCTGTAAAAGGCGAAGGGAGGGATCATTCCCTTGTCCTGTACGTAGCGATCCAAATAATCCATGTGGCCCAGAATATGATAGCCCCTTGTGTTCGTGGCGGCTTCCACCATGGCGTCGTAGTAGTTTTTATAAAAAGGCTTCAGATCCCCCTTATAGGTGTATAAAGTTGATGCCACGTCTTTATTATCCACCGTGTGGAGGGAGCCGATAAAGTAATCGAAGCGATCGTCTGCCATGGCCGATTCGATCCAATCATTTTTCCGGAGATTCAATCCAATTTCCGCGCCGATGAGCACGAGGATCCGGTCTTCGTAGCGGGCCTTCAAAGGAAGAAGGGTGCGGATGTAGTCGTCGAAGTCGAAACAAAAATCCAAGGGGCCGTCCACCCGGTCGATGTGATCGGTAAAGGCCAAACCGCCGAGGCCGGCCTTGATGGCGGCGAGAATATTTTCTTCGCAATCCGCTTCGGAGTCGAAGGAAAAGCGGGAGTGGCTGTGGGAGTCGATGAGCAAAGGAAGTCTCCTTTCCGATTCATATGAGAAATTTCCGATAATCTGCATACTTTACACCGTGCTTGGGTACCATTACAATACTAACTGAAAAACTGGAGGTTGACGACTATGATTTTTGATTTTGTAAGAAGAGAACGTGAACGCTACTTAAGAGAAGAACGGGCCCGTAAATTCGCCTTAGGTGCCGCCGTCGGCGCCGCAGCAGGCCTCTTGCTCGCTCCCCAAAGCGGCAAAAAGACCCGCGAAGACATCGCCGATCGCTCGAGAGAATTGGCTGAAAACGCCAAAGACATGGCTCTGGACACGGCCGATGAATTATCCATTCGCGCCTACGAAGCCCAACAAGCCGTACAAGACACCTACGATGATTTAAAACTTCGCGCCGCCATTAAGGCCGACGAAGTGCGCGACGATGCCGAAATCGCAAAGGCCAAGGCAAAAGCCATCGGCCAAATCGTTCGCGAAGAAGGCGAAAACGTCAAGGGCGAATTAAAAGAATCCGCCAAGGCCGTCGGCGACGCAGCCAAAGAAGTAGGCGAAGAAACCAAAGTACAAGCGAAAGAAGCGAAAGGCCAAGTAAAAGACAGCGCCGATAAAATCGCCAAAGCGGCAGAAGACGCAGAAAAGAAATCCGAAAAGGTTGTAAAAGACGAAAAGAAAAGCAAGTAGAACACGGAGGTCACAATGGACACCATGATTAATTTGCACGACCTCTTGCGCTTTCTACTCTACCTTGCGGGAATCGGGGCCCTGGTCTTTTTAATGATCACCCTGAAAAACGTCGCCGGCATTTTAAAGGTCGTCAAAACCAAATTGGAGACCCACGAAGCCGTCATCGACGACACCATGCAAAAGCTCCCGACGATCACCGATAATGTCACCATTATCTCATCCAACGCCTCCCGCCTCACCACCGACGCCACGGAAATGGTGGAAGTCGTGAAGCCGGAAGTGGAAAAGATCGCCTCCACCGTAGGGGACGTCACGGACACCGTCGACAATGTGGCGCGCACCGTGGATCAAACGTCTTTGAAGTTGAAAAACACCGCCGAGGTGGTCTCCGATTCCATTTCGGACACGGCAAAGACCATCTCCTTCAACGCCAACAATGTGGTGGATTACTTCTATATTATGCGGGAAGTATTGGAAGCATTGAGAGACGTGTTGCGCACGCGGTAAGACAAAACAAGAGAAGCGGTTTTAAGCCGCTTCTTTTTTCTTGCCCGAAACGACGCCTCAAGTATAAAGGACGGGCGTTAGAAAAAAATAAAGGCCGTGTAAAAAAGCGTCCCTTAAAAAATCACACGCGGGGAAAAGGAAAGAAACGCTTGCCGCAATCGGCCGTGCATTTCGCGGGGAAAAATAAAATCTTTTTCCTGCACGGGGGCAAATTCGCGGCAAAAACGGAATCTATTCCGATCAAAAAGCCCATTTTTCGGTAAAAAGCGCGTTATTTCCCGCGCCCTTCGGGAAAATTTTCCGAACAAAAGGGAAGGAAAAAGCAAGATTCCTCTTTGTGAGATCGTTCCCCATAGCGTATAATAAAAGCGGAGGTTTAAATGGAAAAAATCAAGATTATTGCCAACCCTTCCAGCGGCCGGGAAGGGGCCATTGAAATTATAAAAAAACTAATCGCCCCCTTTGCATCAAAGGGAACGTCCGTGTTACTTAATTTTACGCAAAAAGCAGGAGACGCCCGAGCATTTGCCGCCACTGACGACGGGGAAGATTGCATCATCTCCGTAGGCGGCGACGGCACGGTGAACGAAGTGGTCTCCGGAATGTATGAAGCGAAGCGAACCACGCCTCTCGCCATTTATCCGGCGGGCACGGTCAACGACTTCGCCGAATCCATGGGCATGCCGAAAGATCCCTATGATTTTTACACCATGATCGCGGAAGGAGAAACATGCGCCGTGGACATCGGCCTCTGCGGAGACAGCGCCTTTATTAATGTCTGTGCCGTGGGCGTATTTTCGGAAATCGGCTACAAAGTACCCGACGAGGCAAAATCCGCCGTGGGCAGACTCGCCTACTACGCCGAGGGCTTTCGCATGTTTCGCGAAAAAGACTTTTTAAAAAGCGGCTTCGACGTTCACATCGACTGCGACGGCGAAGTCATCGACACCAAGGCAATGATGGTCATGGTGTCCAATTCCAACAGCGTCGGCGGCTTTTCGAAAATTTCCCCTGAAGCCGACGTTACCGACGGGCTTTTGGAGCTCGCGGTCATCGAAGAGATGACCATCTCGAAACTCTTGGAGCTTTTCCGCACCATCGGCCTGGGAAAACACATCGACCACGATCATTTCATCTATCGCCACGGAAAAAAGATCACCGTCGAGGCGGATAAGTCCATGCACGTGGACATCGACGGCGAAAAAGGCCCCCGCTTGCCGCAAACCATCGAAGTGGTGCCGGGCGCCATTCAACTGATTACAAATAGGAGGTAAGTATGGCATCGACCATTAAAGACGTAGCAAAAATGGCGGACGTGTCCATTTCGACCGTATCCCGCGTCATCAACGACTCCAAACCCGTGAGTCCCGAGGCGCGCCGGCGGGTGCTTCACGCCATCAGCGTACTGGATTACAAGCCCAACGAAGTGGCCCGAAGCCTGGTCACGAAAAAGAGCAACATTATCGGCGTCATCGTCTCCGATATAGGGAACCAATACGTCTCCCAAGTCTTGCGCGGCGTGGAAGAAATCGGCCGCATGTACAATTACGACATTCTGCTCTCCTCGTCCTACGACGATCCGGAAGTGGAAATCAAATTCGCCAATCTCTTCAGCCAAAAACAAGTGGAAGGGATCATTATTATTTCGGAAATTTTAAATCAAAAGCTCCTCTACAAGCTGGACGAATTTAAAATTCCCTGCGTGGTCATTAACCGCTTCTACAATGTAGACGAGGCGCCCACCGTCACCATTAACAACAAGGCCGCCTCCTACAATATGACCGACTACCTGATCAATATGGGCCACAAATCCATCGGCTACGTGGCCATGCGAAAAGACATGGACCGCACCAACGAAAAATACAAGATTCGCGGCTACCGCGACGCCATGCGTGCGGCGGGCTTAAAGCCCTCCACCCTCTACTGCGAAGGCCTCACCGAAGCCGACGCCTTGGAGCTTTTCGAAGAACACGAAGATGACTTCAGAAAGGGCAAGTATTCCGTGCTCTTCTGCAGCCAGGATCTCATGGCCGTTCACCTGATGAACGTCATGCGGGATCACGGCATGGAGATCCCCGAAGACATGTCCTTCGCGGGCTTCGGCGGAAGCACCTTGTCGGATATCTATCGGCCCAAGCTCACCACGGTAAAAGAGCCCTATTACGACATCGGCGCCGTGGCCATTCGCAAGCTTTTCAAAATGCTGGATAAGAAAAACACGGACAAGAGCGAAGAAATGATCCTTCTGCCCGTGGAAATCATTAAGCGCCAAAGCGTCGTGGATTTAAATGACAAAAAATAGTGGTTCGTCGTCTGTTGACCACCATATATGGTAGAAAATCGGTTATAATGGAAATAGTAGATAATTTGATTGATTCATATAGATAAGGAGCATTTCCATTGAAAAAACTCGCCATGAGTTTGGCCCTTTGCCTTGCGCTCACCGGCTGCGGCAGCTCCCTCAGTTACAGCGCCGAAGAGCCTGTCGCCGAAGAAAATAAATCGGAACCGGTGGAATTAAGGCAGGAAGGCAGACATTTATTAAAAGACGGCAGCTACGTCTCCACGGGACGGGGCATGGTCGGGGATATTTCCGTCGAAATGCGGGTGCGCGACGGCTTCATCGACCGGGTCAGCGTCGTGGAACACGAGGAAAATGTCGGCGTCGTGGAAGATGCCTTCGATCGACTCGAAAGCAGTGTCATTCGAAAACAATCGGCGGATGTGGACACGATCTCCGGCGCCACGGAGGCATCCTACGGCTTTATGGAAGCCGTGAGAAACTGCATTCGCCAAGCGGAATAGGAGGACCCATGAAACTTTCACAGTACTATCTGCCCACCTTGCGGGAAGCGCCGGCGGACGCCCGCACCGAAGCCCACAAGTGGATGCTGAGAAGTGGCATGGCGCGAGAAATCGGCGTGGGCCTTTTCACCCTCTTGCCCTACGGCCTCGAGCTGAAAGAGGCTTTGGAGGCGCGGCTGGAAAAAGACTTTTTTAAAGATGGCCTGAAACTTTCCCTGAGCCCCCTTCAACCCCGCGCCCTGTGGGAAGAAAGCGGCCGCTGGGAAAGCTACGGCGGCATGTACAAGGTGGCGGATCGCACCAATCGACAGGCCGCCCTTTCCCCGGAATCGGAGGAAGCCTTTTTGGGCCTCGCAAGCGGCGAATTAAAAAGCTACAAGCAGTTGCCCCTCTTTCTCTACGAAAAGGCCACGCGCTACAAAGACGTGCAAAAGCCCGCGGCAGGCTTGGCCGATGCCCGCGCCTATTTTGTTATTGACGGCATGCGCTTCGACAGCGATAGGGACGAAGCCGAGGCCTTTTTCCGCGAGGAAAAACGGCGCGCCGAACATCTCTTAAATGACCTGGGGATCGATTGCCGCGCCGTGGATACGACGGATGCTGTGGTGTACTACGCCTTGGCGGAGGGCTATAAAGATGTATTGGCCTTGGACGGCAAGTCGGCTTACATGATGGAGGAGGCCCCCATTCGCTACCGGCTGCCTGAAGGCGAAGCACCGAAAGAAGCGGAAGATGTCTACACCCCCGATGCCCGCACCATCAAAGATTTAAGCGATATGTTGGGGATCGAGCCCGCCCGCTGCACCAAAGCCGTGGACCTGCGCGTCGACGGCGAGCCGGTCTTCGTTTTCGTGCCCGGGGACCGGGAGCTGAATCAAAAGAAGCTTGAAAAGTATCTGGGCGTGAGCGGGGATAAAATCGACATGCTCGATGAAGAGACCATTCTCGAGCTGGGCACCTTCCCCGGATTCACCGGCCCCGTGGGCCTCGGGGAAAAGGCGCGGATCATCGTGGACCGCGCCGTCACCGCCATGGATAATATGGTGGTGGGCGCCAACAAAGAAAACTACCACACGAAAAACGTCAACTACGGCAGGGATTTCGAAGGCGAAGTCGCCGACGACCTTCTCGACGTGGCGGAAGGCGACGTCTCACCGGCCGGCGAACCCTACACCTTCCGCGAGGCCTTTGAAGTGGCGCGGATCAAAAAGCCAAGCGCGGCCTTTTCCGACGCCATGAACGTGGGCTATCTAAACGACGAAGGCAAGGAAGCCCCCTATATTTCAGGCGGCGCCACCTGGCGCACCGGGGCCCTTCTGTCCGCTGTTTTAGAAAACCATCGGGACGAGAACGGGCCGAACTTCCCCCTTCACCTGGGGCCCTACGACGTGGCCATCACCGTGGCCAATGGGAAAAAAGAAGAGCAAATGGAATTGGCGGAAAAACTCTACGATGCCCTTGAAGAAAAAGGCATCGCCACCCTTCTCGACGACCGCAACGAGCGCGCCGGCGTGAAATTTAAAGACCGCGACCTTTTGGGCATTCCGCTTCAGCTCACCGTGGGAAAAGATGCCGCAGAAAACGTGGTGGAATTCAAGCGCCGCGCAGGCGACATGGAAAAACTCCCCGCGGAAGATGCCCTTCAGCGCATCGCCGATGCATTAAATGATTAGAGAGAAACCTCGCAGCGCGGGGTTTTTTCTTTTTCGGGAAATACAGAAAAACTGTTATGAAATCGTAACGGCGAGGCTACTTTGTATCGTTTATAATAGACAGAAGGAGGGATTTTATGAAACGCAGAATGTGCACCCTTTTGGCCCTATTGCTGATCTTTGCGTCCACGGCGGTCTACGCCGCGGAAGACATTCAGAGCCGACTGAACCTTCCGGCGACCTACAAGCAAAAGGCATCGGACCCCTACGGCATGGAATTGAACGTCACCCTGCCGAGCGACTATCAGAGCAATCTTAAGACATTTTCCCTGTCTTTTCTCGTGGATAAAACCATTCACATCGACAAAGCCACCTTCACCGGCGGCCTCACCGACAACGACTACCGCCTCATGTCCACAAAAACCGACAGCACCAAGCAAGAAATCGTCACCTTGGTCATCCCCGACGTGAAGGCCTTAGCAAGCCGCGACTTCACCCTGAAAATGAGCGGAAAATTTAAAAAAGGCGTAAAAAACGTGGACCAAGTGGCCATGTCCTATGTCATCGCCACAGTGGATAAACAAGGCAAAAACCATAGCGTGCAAAAAGACGTCACCGGCGACACGGGCAAGGGCGCCCCGGTCGCGCCGAGCGGGAAAAAATCCACGGTGGATCCCATCGCCGAAGGCGCAAACACCCTGACCGGCACCGCCGTCGCCCGCGCCGGCGTGCGCGTCTATCGGGGCAAGACCTTAATCGGCCGCGGCTTGGCGGATAACGACGGCCGCTTCAGCGTCGTCATCAATCCTCAGCCCGTGGGCACGGCCCTGCGCTTTCTCTTCACCACAAAAGCGGGCGAGGAAGAAGTCATGGCCACCGTCGCAGGAGGCGCGGACGCACAAAGCCCGGCCTATTCCGGCGACAAGAAAAAAATCGACGACTACCTCCGCGTCCTCACCTCCGTGAACATGCACGGGCGGGAGAAAGTGGAGCAGCTCCAGGTCAACGCCGCCGTGGCCACCGGGCAATTTATCCTGGCCAAAGAAGACGCCGGCATGACGGACATCGCCAATGCGGAAAACAGCCTTTCGGAAGCCATGAAAGTGGCTCGGCCCCCCTTCGTCACCGGCTACCCCAACGGAACATTCAAGCCGAAAAAAGCCATGACACGGGCGGAAGTGTCATCCGTCATCGCCCGCATAGCCAACGGCAACAAACCCGTGGCCGGCTACACGTCCTTCAAAGACGTAGACGACAGCCAGTGGTTCGCCGCATCCGTTGGCTTTATGGAAAAGCGGGGCCTCATCTCCGGCTACAAAGACGGCAGCTTCAAGCCCCATCAATCCATTACACGGGCGGAATTCGCCCGCATCCTCGCCGCCTACGCCGGCCTTGAACCCACGGAAGGCAATTCCTTTACCGACGTAAAGAAAAACCACTGGGCCAAAGGCTACATCGGCGCCGTCGGGCAGGCGGGGCTTATGACCGGAAACGGCAAAGGCCGCTTCAATCCCTCAGCGAAAATCACCCGCCAGGAAGTCTGCGCGGCATTGAACAAAGCCCTGGACCGCAAACCCGACAAAGACTTTTTGGATATCTACGGCAACAATCCCTTTAAAGATGTCAACAAAAAGATGTGGAGCTACTACGACATCCTGGAAGCCACGGGCCAACCCCAATAGAGAGAAGCCCGCGGGCTTCTTTTTTTGCTTTTTGTTCCCGAGAATCCCCTGTGCTATAATAGAAACGTTAAGAAAGGAGGCACTATGGAACTATCAATTGATCTCCACACCCATACCATCGCCTCCGGACACGCCTATTCGACGCTGAGAGAAAACGTCGCTTGGGCCCGGGCGCGAGGCCTTCGAATCATCGGCACCAGCGACCACGCCATGGCCATGGCCGGCGTGGAAAACAACGCCGTATTCGACAACTACCGTGCCGTGCCCCGCGTGCTGGACGGCGTGGTGGTCCTTTGCGGCGTCGAAGCCAACATCGTCGACGTCGACGGCACCATCGACATCCATCCGGACCGGAAAAAATTGGACTACGCCATCGTGAGCCTGCACAAACAGTGCTTCACCCCGTCGAGTAAAGAAGAAAACACCGACGCCGTGATCAACGCCTGCAAACACCCGCAGGTAAAAATCGTCGGCCACCCCGACGACGCCCGTTTCCCCTTGGATTACGAGCGCCTCAGCGATTTTATCGTTGAGCGGGACCTGTTTTGTGAGCTGAACAATTCGTCGCTGAAGAAAAACGGCCCCCGCATCGGCGCAGAAGAAAACCTGCGCGTGCTCCTGGGGCTCGGCAAAGAAAAAAACATGAAAATCATCGTGGGAAGCGACGCCCACATGGACGTGGACGTAGGCAATTTCGATTTGGCGAAAGCCCTTATAGACGAGCTGGACTATCCCGAAGATTTAATCGTAAACACTTGGGAGACCGACCGCATACTTCACGCATTTACACTAATGGAAAAATAAGGAGGAACCATGGACAACGTACGGGTGCGCTTTGCCCCATCACCCACGGGCTACTTGCACATCGGCGGGCTGAGAACCGCCGTCTACAACTACCTTTACGCAAAACAAAAAGGCGGAAAATTCCTGCTCCGCATCGAAGACACGGATAGAACCCGCTTCGTGGAAGGCGCCATCGAAAACCTGATCCGCTCCCTGAACTGGGCGGGCCTTGAAATCGACGAAGGCGTCATGATGAAAGACGGAAAAGTCACCGAAGAAGGCGACTGCGGCCCCTACATCCAATCCAAGCGACTGGACATCTACAAAAAATACGTGGATCAGCTGCTGGAATCCGGCCACGCCTACTACTGCTTCTGCACCAAAGAGCGGCTGGACAACCTGCGCGAAGGCCAAAAAATCAAAGGCCAAGTGCCCCGCTACGACGGCCTCTGCCGCTCCATCTCATTGGATGAAGCCAAAGAGCGCATTGCGAACGGAGAAGAATACGTCGTGCGCCTCAAGCTTCCCCACGACGAAGACATCACCTTCGAAGACGAAGCTCGCGGCAAAATCACCATTAACACCAACGAAATGGACGATCAGGTCCTCATGAAAAGCGATGGCTTCCCCACCTACCACATGGCCGTCGTGGTAGACGACCACCTCATGGGCATCACCCACATCATCCGCGGGGAAGAATGGCTGCCCTCCACGCCCAAGCACGTGTACCTGTACCAAGCCCTGGGTTGGGACGTGCCCACCTACATTCACCTCCCCGGCGTCTTAAACAAAGACCACAAAAAGCTCTCCAAGCGCCAAGGCGACGTGTCCGTGGAAGACTTTAAAGGCCACGGCTACCTCCCCGAAGGCCTCGTGAACTACCTGGCCCTCGTGGGCTGGTCCCCGGAAGACAATCAGGAAATCTTCTCCATGGACGAACTCATCGAAGCCTTCGACACCAAGCGCATCGCGAGAACCGGCGGCGTCTTCGACGTGAAGAAGCTCGACTGGATCAACAGCCACTACATGAAAGAACTCTCCGCCGACGAACTTCTGGACATGGCCATGCCCTACATCGAAAAAGTCGGCCTCTTTACAAAAGCCGACGTGGAAAAAGATCCCGAGCACTACCGCGTCTTAATGGAAACCATTCAAGACGGCCTGGATCGCCTGGAACAAGTGCCTGAGGCCTGCGGCTTCCTCTACGACGACTACGAAGTCACCGAAGAAGACGCCCTGGAACAAATTAATTCCGAATCCGCCCCGGCGGTGATCGACGCCCTGGAAGAAATCGTGAGCGACATGGACGCCATTTCCCCGGAACAAGCGGGCAAGCTCATGAAGCAAGTGCAAAAGAAAAGCGGCGTGAAAGGCAAAAACCTCTACATGCCCGCCCGTGCCGCCATGACCGGCAACGTTCACGGCCCGGAGCTTTCCAACATTATCTACCTCTTAGGAAAAGACGAAATCTTAAAACGCTTGGAAAAAGCAAAGAGTTACAGAAAATAAAATGCCGCGGCAAAGGCCGCGGTTTTTCTGTGGGAGGAGTAAGACGATGGCGAAACAAAACGATGAAAAGAAAATGGAATTCGAACGCCCGAATTACCCGAGCGATCGCTTTGATTCCCTTAGCTTAAAAACAAATCGCATCAATGAAGAGACCCTTTCCGCCATTGAAGAGGGCAGAAGAATCGCCGCCGACACCCATGCCGCCTACAAGACCATAGAGGAATTAAAAGCCGCCCTTGAAAAGTAAAAGTGGTTGTTTCCAAAATGGAAATAACCACTTCATCATTCACAGACAAGAAATCCAACTCTTGAAAAAATGAAAGAGTTCAACATGAGGTCGAGAAACTTTGCTATAATAGATTCAACAGAACCTCTCCACGCTTAATGTAGACTACCTACATGCGGACCACGGAGAGGGCTTTTTATTTTTAGGCGAAAAAACAAGAGCCGTCCTTGAAAAGTAAAGCCTGAAGCACCGTTTCCACACAAGAAAGCTGCCCATCTCGAGCAGCTTTCTTTTTATGCTTATAAACTCGCCTTGTAAATTGCCAAAATATCTTCTTCCTTCAGATCCACAAAGCCGCGGATCACGCCGCCGGCATGGTCCGCGCAGGCCTTGGCCATTTCCGCCAAATGTTCCTCGCCGATGCCCACTTCCTTCAGCGTCATGGGAATCCCCATGCGCACAAAGAAATCGTAGAGCGCCTCGATGGCTTCATTCGCCGCATCCACATCGTCTTCCGATTTAATGTCGAAGACTCGGCGGCCGAAACGGGCGATCTTCGGCGCCGTCTTGGCACTTAAGACGTGGCGAAGCCAGCGCGGCGTCAAAATCGCGAGGCCCACCCCGTGGGTAATGTCGTAGAAAGCCGAAAGCTCGTGTTCCATGGGGTGCACGCTCCAGGCTTGGGGCTTGCCCTTGCGAAGAAGCCCGTTAATCGCCCAGCTCGAGGCCCACATTAAATTGGCCCGGGCCTCCAAGTCCCCGCCGTCCTTTAAAGCCGCGGGACCGGCGTGGCGGCAGGCGCGCAAAACCCCTTCCGCCATGGAATCCTGCACAAAGGCACTGTCGTCCACGGTGAAGTAATTTTCCATGGTGTGGCTCATAATATCCGCCGTGCCCGCCGCCGTGTGGTATCCATTCACCGACACCGTGTAGGCCGGATTCAACAAACTCGCCTTGGGAAGCACCTTCGGACTGCCCCAGCCCAGCTTCTCCTTCGTCTCGGGATTCGTTATCACCGAGCCCTGATCCATTTCAGAACCCGTGGCCGCCAAAGTGAGCACCGTGCAGATCGGCAGAGCCCCCGTTACCTTCGCCTCGCCGATCACGATCTTCCAGGGATCCGCCGCAGTCAGCGCCCCCGCCGCGATCAGTTTCGACGCGTCGATGGTGGAGCCGCCGCCCATGGGCACGATCACATCCACCCCTTCCTTCTTCACCAGGTCGATCCCCGCACGCACACTTTCAATCCGCGGATTCGGCTCGATGCCCCCGTGATCCACCGTCTTTACGCCGGCGGCATGAAGCGCCGTGGTAATCTCGTCGTAAATGCCGTTTTTCTTAACGGAGCCGCCGCCGAACACGATCAGCGCCTTCTCCCCGTAAGACTTCACCGCCTCGGCAAAGGCCCGGGCCTGACCTTCCCCAAAAAAAATCGTCGTCGGTACCGAAAAAATAAAGTTGTCCATATATCCTCCTTTAATTGCCTTCATAGATATAACTGAATTATACCCAAAGCCCGCCGCCCCGAAAGACAAACTCGATCCGGAAGCCGGCGCCGAGAGCCCCTTCGGCCTCCTAAACAACGCAGAACACGCCGTTCACTTCTACCCGGACAAACAATTTACCAAAAACGGCGGCATCATCGGCATCCACCCCCAACGACAACACCGCCGCCCTGTGGTCAAAGCCGAGGATTTGGTGAAACGCATCGAAGATGCAGGCAATCCCTCCCCCTCGTATCCATTTAAAGAACGGGGAGAAGAAAACCGCCCGATTTTACGTGAAAGAAAAATGCTCCCGAACGAATTTTATTTTTTACTTTTAAAAGGAAAGAAATAAAAGGCGGGTATAGGCTAAAACTGTTCTTTCACATAGATAAAAAAAGATAAGAGTGTTACAATTAGCTTGTAAGACTATATGCATGTAAAGATAAAAGAAGAAATGGCGTTCACGACAAAAAGGAGTGATGCACTTTCAAAAAAGAAAGGGCACAAGGCAAGGCCTTGTATGAATTTGCCGACGAATAAAAGAAAGATGCGAAAAGATAAGAAAGGAGAAATTATGCAGAGCAAGAAAACCTTTGCAACCCGAGCCATCGCTTGGGCATTGGCCTTTGTCATGGTATTTACCATGATCCCCTATGGCGCATTTGCACGAGGAGAAGAGCCGACGCCTGCACCGACAAAAGAAACCGGTGCGGCAGCAGCGCTTCCGGATAATAGAAAACCAAAAACTAACTGGGATGAAGAAGCAGGCAAGGGTGATGAAAGAAACTGGTCTGTCGATATTGCAGGAGGCCAAAGACTAGTTAGGGTAAGGACAACAGAGCCGACTCAAATTACCGACCTTAACTACGACGGTACCTATACCAATGCAGATGGCAGAGATGTTATCAAACTACTTTATAAAGAAAAGACTCAAGCAATCTCCGGTGTATGGTACAGGATGGTACTAAAATTTGACAGCAAACTTTTCAATCAAATTGATTGGAATGCATCCTACGGAGAAGGAATTGATGCAAAACAATACAAATTTGTTGATGCTAAGGGCAAAAATGAGAAATGGCTTGACCTTGGCTTAATGACAGGTTCAAAGGGAAATAGTAGACGTAATCTACCAATTCACCTTGTCCTAAAAGATGGTATAACAATAAAAGCTTTGGGAGAGGAAAACTACTCTGTACAAATGAGACTTATGGATTCTAAATTTGAAAGAATTTATGCCATGGCTCCAAAAGGCTCATCCATGGACTACACAACCTATACAAAGAGTACAACAATTCCATTAGCTAATGATATTGATATGGCATTTTATAAGGGCGGTAAGGCTCAATCATATCCTTATGCCCTTCAAAATGGATTCTTCTCTTCATTTGTAGCAGATCCAACTGAAGATGAGGAATTGTCATATATCTACAACAACTATGATAATAAAGAAGACTTGGCAAAACTTGCTGTCCTAAGTACTCAATACCAAGCACAACGTTCAACAGGAGATCCGAAAGACGAGCAAGAAGGAAAACCTGCAGCCTATGTTCAAATTTTTGATGCTGGCTTTGTCGATTATTTAAAACCTGACAAGAACGGCAATATTGCCTATACCAATGTTCTTAACTGGTCCAGAAAAACAATTGCCAATACTAAAGTTGGAATCAAAAAAGATCAAATTAACTACAAGAAAGATGAAAATGGCAACAATAAATTTGCCTATGTCGTTTTAGCATCATCTAAATTCAATAATACGAATGTTAAAAAAGTTGTTAGAGTTCATAATGACAACTTCTGGAAAATTTTGAACGAACAAAACGGTTATATAACAACTGTAGACTACATGGTAGACAAAAGTAAATTTGCCGATACTTTCAAGAGCTCAGGCAAACACAAGGTAGACTTCCCAATCATGTCCGGATGGGTAGACTCAAACCCTAATGGCTGGGCGGTATATGAAAGAACTTTTGATAAGGACATGGTTCTACCAAAAGGTTACAAGTCACCTATAGTAGATACCGGAGTAGATGTTAAAAATGACGGAGTATTATTCCAAGTAGGAGACCCTAATGATGCCTTGGTAAGAAGACCACAAGGTTACTACAATGGATTAGCCGCAGGTACCGGTGGACTTGATCAAATCACCAAAGAAGGAGTAACAGGCCAATATTCTTATACTCTAAGAGAAGGTGCCACAATCAAAAAGGGTGACAAGGTTAGGGTACTTTTACAAGATTATGGAAAAGAAAATGTATCTGTAAACTTCTACAACCTAGAAACAGGTACAGAGAGAGACCAATCTAAGCCTGTTTTAAGCCTTGGTGAAGAAGGTCTTGGTAAAAATAAAAGAAGAATATTAACAACTCACATCTATAAAGATTTTAAAAATGATAGGGGTTACTATAAGGTTAGATATACTCCGGTAGGAAAGACTGAAGAAAAAACATTTGAATTTAAAATAGTCGATACTTTGGTTGGAGTAAAATGGGAAGTTACCGACAAAAACATGATTACAGGTACACCTAACTATGCTGTCACAGCTTCAGAAGGCAACTTTAAAATCGACCTTGGCAAGGTAGAACCGGGTACAAATTTAATTATCGAATCCTACAACTCTAAGGGCGAACTTCAAGATGGCGAAACAGCCTCTATGACCTTTGAAAAGTTCGAAAGAGTAGATAACTACACAGACTTAGCATGGCTTGACTTAATGGACAATATGTCTTTACTGACCCTAAAGAAATCGCTCTACCGTCCTTACCAAGAAATGTTCACAAATGACTATGCTATGTCTGAAGAAGGACTAAAAGACAATCAAAAGATCAACCAAATCTACAGAGACCCAAGATCTCTACCTAAAACAGAAGATGCCTTTAAACACGACACTGCAAGTGTCCAAGGCTTCACTAGATACGATGGTGGTACTCTAAGACTATTATATGTAGATAAAGACGGTAATCGCTATGTAGCAAAGGCAAATGCAGCTGAAAATGAATACGACAAAGATGGAAACATCACAACAGATGCTACAAAAGAAGTAACTGTTTATGATAAAAAATACAATGCATTCCCATATGAAGTGTTCTTAAAACAATTTAACCCGACAAGAAATGCTCCTGTTTTAGGGGAAACATTTAAACTTTACAAGGACATGAGATTCCTAGCCAACACCTCTGACGGATCATCAGTCCCATCAGACTGGTTAGAAAACAGAGTTAAAGCAAGAGTTCTATTCAATGCAACAGAAGGTGCATTTGAAGAGGATAAGAAACAAGACGTAAGAATCGTACCGGACAATGTCAAATTCTACGAAGAAGATGGCTACAAAGCCAACGGATTTACCGGTGCGAATGTAGCAGCAGGTACCGGCGATGAATTCCCTGCAAACCCCACGGCCACTGGAAAGACATTCCTCGGCTGGGTAACCGAAGCAGGAAAAACTGCACTTGGAAATAAGACTGTTACAACAGCAGCAGAATTTGAAAAACTAGCAGCAGAAAACAAATTCACAGAAACAACACCGGTAGAAAGACACCTGGTTGTCTACGCAGTGTGGACAGAGGAACAGCTTTCTCAAGCCGACACCATCGATCCGAAAGTCCCGGCAGACAAGACCCCGGTTGCAAACAAAAAGAACTTAACGCAAGAAGAAAAAGACGCCGTTAAGAAAGCCATCGAAGATGCGAACAAAGACGGCGAAGGCAACAGCACCTTACCCGCCGGCACCGAAATCACCGTAGGTGACGACGGCACTGCAACCATCACCTATCCGGACAAATCCAAGGATACGATCGCAGGCGATAAGCTCGTCGAAGAAAAAGCCAAGACGCAAGCCGACACCATCGATCCGAAAGTCCCGAAAGACAAGACCCCGGTTGCAGACAAAAAGAACTTAACGCAAGAAGAAAAAGACGCCGTTAAGAAAGCCATTGAAGATGCAAACAAAGACGATCAAGGTAAGAGCACCTTACCGGACGGCACGACCATCACAGTAGGCGACGACGGCACTGCAACCATCACCTATCCGGACAAATCCAAGGATACGATCGCAGGCGATAAGCTCGTCGAAGAAAAAGCCAAGACGCAAGCCGACACCATCGATCCGAAGGTTCCGAAAGACAAGACCCCGGTTGCAAACAAAAAGAACTTAACGCAAGAAGAAAAAGACGCCGTTAAGAAAGCCATTGAAGATGCAAACAAAGACGATCAAGGTAAGAGCACCTTACCGGACGGCACGACCATCACAGTAGGCGACGACGGCACTGCAACCATCACCTATCCGGACAAATCCAAGGATACGATCGCAGGCGATAAGCTCGTCGAAGATGGATCAAGTACGCCGCAACCCGGCGACAAGAAGACCTCTGTCGACAGTTCTAATGTCAAACCCGTCAACCCGACCAATGATTCCCAAGACACGGGCATTGTCGTGACGAATCCGGACAAGGATACAAAGGTATCCGCCAAGGATGAAGACGGTAAGTATGTACCTGCAGAAATCGACAGCAGAGGAAATGTGTTTGTCACACCGGGCAAGGATGTAGACGGTCCGATTACCGTGACCATTCAGGATTCCGATCTGCCGTACGGCCGGAAAGTGATTGAAGTTCCCGTCGTCGGCCACAAAGCGAATAGAGACGATAACGGAAGCAACTCCGGCAACAGCCACTGGTTTGTTCCTGTGAATCCGGGTTGGTCTTCCGCCGACAACAAGGTCGACACGAAGGATCAAAAACACGAAACCGCCATTCACAAGGCCTATATCTACGGCTACGAAAATGGCAGCTTCAAGCCCGAAGGCAATATGACCCGCGCCGAAGCGGCAGCCATGCTGGCTCGTTTGCAAGGTTTGGATCTTTCCAACAGTGCAAGACCCAACTTCATCGACGTACGCAGCGGCTGGTACAACGCAGCAATCAACGCGGTTGTCAACGCAGGGTATATGAAGGGTTATCCCGACGGTACCTTCCGCCCCAACGGCAAGATCACCCGTGCGGAATTTGCACAAATGATCAAGGCCATTGACAAGGCGAATACCGGCATGGCACCTTTCGCCGATGCAAAAGGCCACTGGGCCGAAGCGGCGATCAACCAAGCTTATGCCAACGGACGCATCAACGGTTATCCGGACGGCACCTTCCGCCCGAACAACCACATTACCCGCGCCGAAGCGGTTAAGGTATTTAACAAGCTGTACGACCGTAGCGTAAACCTCACGGGTCTGCGTGATGTCTTGACGAACATCGTTCCCTTTGTCGATGTCAATGCAAGCCACTGGGCATACTACGAAATCGTCGAAGCATCCAACACCCACACGTTCTACCGCACCGAAAAAGGTCAGGTACCCGAAACTTGGGTTATGTTGAATCAAACCTGGAAACAAGCTTCAGCAAATCGCTAAGGCCATTTAAAAAGGAATCGAGCGCAGGCTCGGTTCCTTTTTTGTGTGCTTTTTTCTGCACAGAGGAGCGGATAAGAAACAATTGTGTTGACATTGTAAATACACAGGGGCTATACTGAAAATAAGGGGGGATGATTATGGCAAAATCGGCGAATGTCAATGTGCGCATGGTGCCCGAGGTAAAAAACGAAGCGGAAGCCATTTTAAAAGAAATCGGCTTGGCGCCCTCTGCCGCCATCGAACTTTTTTATCGACAAATTATTTTAAAGCGCGGGCTTCCTTTTTCGGTTGTATTGCCGGAGCCCTCGCCGGATGTGGAGAATTTATCGAAAGAGGCGCTTTTGGATCTCTTGAGAGAAGGGATCGGGGATTTAGACGTCGGCCGGTCGGAAGAGGCGTCGGCGGTATTCGCTCGACTCCTTGATCAACGGTGAAGCGGTATTCGGTTTTTATTTCCCAGCAGAAAAGGACATGCTCGATGTGTATCGTTACATGGCAGATGCACTATCCGTGCCTGAAACAGGGATCTTGTACCTGGAAAAATTTCAGGACGCGGTCGAGGGATTGCGGGTATTTCCCGGGCGATTTAAAAAGGTCTTTACGGTGAACGGTAGAGAAATTCGGTTTTGCCCCGTGGAAAATTATCTCATTTTTTATCGTATCAGCGAAAAAAGAGAACGCGTGGAGGTCATCCGTATCCTCTATTCTCGAAGAGATTATGAAGCGTTGTTTCGACGTTTGGCGGATGAATAGAATCCAATGAAACCATGGAAGGCATAAGGAATCGAGCGCAGGCTCGGTTCCTTTTTTGTGCGCTTTTTCTGCGGGGCATGTCGTTGCGGCGGATTTTTTTAAAAAGAGGCGCGGGCGGATCCGTTTTTTCCGCCGAAACAAGTTTCTTTTCCCCGTGCCTTTTTCGGCCTTTTATTAATGAAGAAAGGGGATTGGTTTCGGTGGATGGTATTCATGGTTTTTTCACATGGAAACGCTTTTATTTTCGCCCGTGAATTTGAAAAATTTTTGTCCATCGAAATGTTTTCAGAGGGCTGCATCGGGAGTGAAAAGTGGGTTGGGGGCAGTTTTTCGGTTTTTTCGGTAAAATTTTCGAATCTTTTTTTAAATTATTTTTTCGGCGGAAAGCCTGTATTTGCAAGGGTTGCGCGGTTTTTTGAAGGGAAAGAAAAAAATAAAAGTGAAAAATCTGACAAAAAGGGCTTAACATTGTTAAAATATCGTTTATAATAGAGGTAAGCGGTGTCCGAGGACATCTTTCAAACGAAATGGTTCACACACTGCCTATGTACGATGTTCTTGTACAAATCTTGTCGAAACAAGGGGGATTTGAATATGGATTTTATTATGGACAAACAACATCTACTGTTGCGCCAACTCTATCGGGAGTTTGCTGAAACAGAAGTAGAACCCATCGCCGGTGACATTGACGAGACCGGCGAACCGCCCATGGAAAACATCAAGAAGATGGCAAAGGCCGGCTTCTTCGGCGTTCCGTTCCCGAAGGAATACGGCGGACAAGGCGGCGATTACCTCGCATACTCCATGCTCGTTGAAGAACTTTCCAAGAAGTGCGCGAGCACGGGCGTTATCGTATCTGCACATACTTCTCTGTGCTGTGCACCGATTTACGAAAACGGTACGGAAGAACAAAAGATGAAATACTTACCCGACTTATTGAGCGGGAAGAAATTAGGCGCTTTCGGTTTGACCGAACCGAACGCAGGTACCGATGCTTCGGGCCAACAAACCATCGCTGTATTAGACGGCGACGAATGGGTATTAAACGGAACCAAGATCTTTATCACCAACGCCGGCATCGCTGACGTATTTGTCGTCTTCGCCATGACCGACCGCAGCAAGGGCAACCACGGCATTTCCGCCTTTATCGTTGACCGCGACGCACCGGGCTTCCGCGTCGGTGAAGCGGAAAACAAGATGGGTATCCGCGCTTCTTCCACTTGCGAATTGATTATGGAAGATTGCCGCATTCCCAAGGAAAATCTCTTAGGTAAAGAAGGCAAGGGCTTTGCCGTTGCTATGAAGACCTTAGACGGCGGCCGTATCGGTATCGCTTCCCAAGCAGCAGGTATCGCTCAAGGCGCCATCGACGAAGCGGTTCAATACACGAAGGAAAGATCGCAATTCGGTAAGCGGTTATCTCAATTCCAAAACACGCAATTCACCTTGGCCAACATGCAAACCAAGGCCGATGCAGCCAGACTTTTGGTTTACCGCGCAGCCGATGCAAAAGGCAAGAAGATTCCCTACGGCCACATGGCAGCCATGGCAAAATTGTTTGCTGCTGAAACGGCATCGGAAGTAACCAACAAAGCGGTTCAACTTCTCGGCGGTTACGGCTACATTAAGGACTACCCGGTTGAACGTATGATGCGCGACGCGAAGATTACCGAAATCTACGAAGGTACTTCGGAAGTTATGCGTATGGTTATTGCTGGCTGGATGGGTGTTAAATAACAGGAGGCGTTTACCATGAAAATTATTGTCTGTGCAAAACAGGTACCGGATACAACGGAAGTCCGTTTGGATCCGAAGACGAATACACTGATCAGAGACGGTGTTCCGAGTATTATCAACCCGGACGACAAGGCCGCCATCGAAATGGCTTTGCGTATTAAGGACGAAAACCCGGGCACCACGGTAACGGTT
This sequence comes from Aedoeadaptatus acetigenes, assembly GCF_025566985.1. NCBI lineage: Bacteria > Bacillati > Bacillota > Tissierellia > Tissierellales > Peptoniphilaceae > Aedoeadaptatus > Aedoeadaptatus acetigenes. Next base: position 111,402 of record NZ_JAOQJD010000004.1, on the reverse strand, counting down.
CTTTCCATGGGACCCCCGCAGGCGGAAGATCTCTTAAGAGAAGCTTTAGCTATGGGTGCCGATGAAGCGATCCTTTTATCCGACCGCGCATTCGGTGGTGCCGATACGTGGGCTACCAGCCAAACCATCGCTGCCGGCTTAAAGACCATCGGCGATTTCGACTTAATCCTCGCCGGACGTCAAGCAATCGACGGCGACACGGCGCAAGTCGGTCCGCAAATGGCTGAACACTTGGGTCTGCCTCAAGTATCTTATGCCGAAGGTTTAGAAGTTGTTGACGAAAACACCATCCGTGTAAAACGTCAATTCGAAGACCGCTACCACTTAATCGAAATCAAGACTCCCTGCGTCATCACCGCGTTGGCTGAACTGGCCGAACCGCGCTACATGACCGTTTCCGGCGTCTATGATGCATACGAAAAAGACGTAACTGTTTGGTCTTTAGATGATGTAAAAGACAATGTAGATGTGTCCAACTTAGGTTTGAAGGGCTCCCCGACGAAGGTTGTTAAGTCCGAAGCAAAACAAGGCAAGGGCGCCGGCGAAGTTCTCCGCGATCTCTCGCCCGAAGAGGCAGCACACGCCATCATCTCCAAGTTGGAAGAAAAGTACTTGATTTAACATTGGCCAAACAAGGAGCGTGAAAGAAATGAGTAAAAATGTATTTGTCATCGCTGAACAGCGAGATGGAGAATTACAAAAAGTATCGACGGAACTTATTGGTAAGGCCAGAGAATTAGCCGACGACCTTGGCCAAGAAGTATACGCCATCTTATTAGGCGAAAACGTCAAGGCAAAAGCCGACGTTTTGATCCACCACGGTGCCGACAAGGTTATCGTCGTCGATCATCCCCTTGTAAAAGAATATGTGACCGAGCCCTACGCAAAGTCCATTTACACCATCGTTCAAAAATACGACCCGGAAATCGTGCTCTTCGGCGCTACCTCCATCGGTCGTGACTTGGCACCCCGTTTGGCCGCTCGTATCCACACCGGTCTGACGGCTGACTGTACAGGTCTTGAAATCGACTCTGAAACCAGATTGCTTCGCATGACCCGTCCCGCATTCGGCGGTAACTTAATGGCTACCATCGTATGCCAAAACTTCCGTCCTCAAATGGCTACTGTTCGCCCCGGCGTTATGACCCCTATGGAAAACGACAACGATCGCAAGGGCGAAGTCATTATGGAAGATGTCGGTTTAACGGATGCCGACATGAACGTCAAGATCATCGAAGTAGCGAAAGAAGAAAAGAAGAAACTCGACATTACCGAAGCCAGAATCCTGGTTTCCGGCGGTCGCGGTCTCGGTGGACCGGAAGGTTTCGACTTGTTGGCTGAATTGGCAGAAGCCATGGAAGGTGAAATTTCCTCCTCTCGTGCTTCCGTCGACGCAGGCTGGATCGAAAAAGCACGTCAAGTCGGTCAAACGGGTAAAACCGTTCGCCCCGACATCTACTTCGCTCTCGGTATTTCCGGAGCCATCCAACACTTGGCAGGGATGGAAGAATCGGGCCTCATCATCGCGATTAACAAGAGCGACAGCGCACCGATCTTTGATGTAGCTGACTTAGGTATCGTTGGTGACTTGCACAAAGTATTGCCGAAATTAATCGAACAATACAAAAAGGCAAAAGCCGCCAAGGAAGAAATCGACTAATCATTTCGTTTCAAAAAGCTCTTACCCCATGGGTAGGGGCTTTTTTTGTGGAACTGACGCCATCCGCCGGGAAGTAGTGTAACAAATGATACGGCATAGGTTTTAAAAAAGAACTAGTATGAACTTGGTGATGATAATGTATCCTATAAAAATAAAACGAGCTTACGAAAAGGCGGATCCCGACGACGGGGCGCGGATTCTCGTGGATCGCTATTGGCCGCGAGGCGTAAGCAAAGAGCGGGCGAATCTCGACAGTTGGGCGAAGGAAGTGTGCCCCTCCACGGGACTCAGAAAATGGTTTGATCACAGGGAAGACCGCTTTACGGAATTTACCGACAAGTACCTCGAAGAACTGAATGGATCGGAAGAGGCGAAAGCGTGGCGCCAATCCGTCATCGACGGCCTGCGCCATGGGTCCGTCACCTTGGTTTACGGTGCCAAGAGTGAAAAAATCAATCACGCCCGTGTATTAAAAGCATGGGTGGAAGAAGCGTTAAATGAAAAGGTGAAACCATGAATATGTTATTTCACGGCGGCGACGTCGCTACACTAAAAGAATGCGTCCACTACCAAGCGAACACCGTCCTCAAAAAGAAATCGCCTGCAATGGAGGCATGAAACTAATTGTGATGGCCTTTGACGGCGGGGAAAAATTTAGTCTACACCGAGCGCCGGGCGATGCCATGCTCATCTCCTTAGAAGGGGAGCCAAATGTCGTTTACGAAGAAACCGCACACATATTGAAGGCCGGAGATATGATTTACTTTGAAAAAGGGGGCCTTCATTCTGTGGAAGCGAGGGAAGAATGAAAATGGCCCTTCTGCTTAAGGGAAAATAACGCTGTAAAATTCTCTTGCCATTTTTGTAAAAGCTTGGTATACTAATAGCTACCGAAACGGTTTGGAGAGTTAGCTCAGTTGGTAGAGCACTACGTTGACATCGTAGGGGTCGCTGGTTCAAGTCCAGTACTGTCCACCAAATTGCGCACCTGAAAGGGTGCGTTTTTTTATGCCCGAAAAGAAAAAGGGAGACGATTGCAAAAATTGCCGCCCGGAAGGGGAAACGCGGATAAGGGAAGGAATATGGCATTTATACACATAAGATAAATAAATCGTGATATAATAAGGGCAACCGAGATGAATTTGGAAAAAGGCTTTATTTGATTATAGAAGGATTGTCCTTTTCGATTAGTGCGGATCGCGGAGCGGAGCATGTACATAGCACTGCGCCCATGGAAACCGTTTCGACCGGCATTCTCGAGCCTTAGTTGTTTTAGAAGGAGTGACGAAATGAAGAGAAAATTAACAGCTCTACTGTTAGCCATGACTTTTGTTTTTGCCACCGTGGCCCCGACGATGGCGGCGAGCAAGCAGGCGAATGCATCGTCAAATAAGACGGCCACTGTGTCTGTGGAAAAGTCGAAGCGGCGTAGGAAACCTTTAGCGGCCGTAAAGAGTCTGTTTTCTGTAAAAGAGGATAAACCCGACGAAGAAAGGGTAGGAGCCGGTAAGAGAAAGATGATGAAGGCACCGGAACCCAAAGGGAAGGATGAGACGCCGGACCCGGAAAAGAAAGAGACGTTTGATATTTACTTTGCTGTACGTAACAAAGATGGTGATTACCTAGACGGTGCTACACTGCTCGTCGTAGATGAAAAAGATCGTTCTAATCTAAAGCCATGGTCGAGCGGAAGAACACCGACTAAACGTAGCTTGGCGGCAGGGAATTACAAATTCCTGCAAGAGGTTCCCATCAGGGGATACAAGTCAGGCGAACCTATAGACTTTACAGTTACCGCTGATGGAAAAGTCGAAGGTGCCGATAAGAATTTAGGAGAATTCGATGGAAAAAATATGCTGGTTATAGAAGCAGCAAAAAAAGATGGTAAAACTTTCTACGGTATAGAGGACAAGGACGGAAAACAAGTAGCCGGCGCGACGTTGCAAATTAAGGAAAAAGGCAAAGAGGCAGCGCTACATGAATGGCCTAGCGGCGAAGGTTTTAAGGTCTATATATTGGACCCCGGAGACTATTTTCTTTTACAAAGTGAAACACCTAAAGGCTACGAGCAAGCCGATCCCATTGAATTTACGATTGATAAAGACGGAAAAATCAGCACCAAGTCCGACAGATTAAAGACCAGTGACAGCGACAATGATCAATATTTGATTCTTGAAGCTAAAAAAGAAACGGGCAAACTCTTCTTCAGTCTTCGCGGCATCGACGGCAAGGAATTGTCCGGAGCAAATGTCATAATAAAACAAGACGGTAAGACGTTTGATGGAACATTTGTAACGAAGGATCAGCCTACTGAATTGCCGCGGGATAAGGGCGAATATGAACTGATCGTTACCAAGTTGCCCGAGGGCTATAAGCTTGAAAAAGACACCATCAAATTTGAAATCAAAGAGGATGGTAAAGTCGTACCTGCCGAAGCGGATAAAGAATATCTGGAAACCAAAGACGGCAACGAAACCCTGTTCCTAAAAGCGGAGCCGATTGAAAAGCAATTTTTCTTCAGACTAAAGGACAGCAACGGCAAGGACATCATCGGGCGGGAACTGCAAATTAAAGACAGCGCAGGCAGGACAATCAAATGGTTTAGCGAAAAGAACGCGAAGGGAATTAACATTTCCGATTTCGCCGACGGCGTCTACGAATTCTCGCAAACCACCGGCCATTCTGCCGCAGAGCCCATTCGCTTTACCGTGGAAGACCAACGAATCGTCGATGCCAGCTACGGCCTGACCAATTTAGGCTCCTATCAAGAATTGGCCCTTGTCAGCAAAAGCGCCAAGCGCGTCGTCACTTTCTCAAGAGTCGATTCCCTCGGCAAAATCCTTCTCGGAGTCGAAATCGAAATCTACAAAGACGGAACCAAAATCGACTCCTGGAAGAGCGGATCCGACCACCACAAGCTGGAACTGGAAGCCGGCGTCTACAGATACCACGAAGCCGCTGTCGTCTTGGGTCACAAAATCGCCAAAGACTTTGAATTCGAAGTGAAAACCGACGGTTCCATCGTCCTCCGCGGCATTCAATTAGGCGAAATGGTGAAACTGAAAGAAGGCGGCCACATCTGCGTCGGCGAAGCGGGCGGCAAGCTCGAGGAAGATCCCAACAAGAAGCCCGAGGAAAAACCGGGACAAAACAATCAAAAGAAACCGACCACCGACAAGAAAGCCCAAGCCAAAAACCACTGGGTTGAATTCGACGTGGCGAAAAAAGACGGCACCCTCCTGGAAGGCGCTGTCGTGGAAATTTACCAAAACGGCAAACTGCTCGAAAGCTGGACCACCTCCAACACGGGCTACAAGACCCAATTGCAACCGGGCAGCTACCGCTTCCACACGAAGACGGCGCCCCAAGGCTATCAACTGGCCCGCGACTTTAACTTTGCCGTAAATCGCGACGGCAGCATTACCCTGGGCAAGCTCCAATCCGGCGACACCGTCACCGCAAAAGACGGCAGAATCGTCGTCTACGGCGATCCCGTCTCCGCGACGGGCACGCGCACGAGCGGCACCACCGCCGCAGCGAGCAACGGCCGTTTGCCCAAGACCGGCGACGGCATCAGCCCCGTGTTCTACGCCGTGGGCCTCGCCGCAGTGGGCGCGGTGATCCTCGGCATCGGCATTAAAAAACGGAGAGAATCCGTCGATGAAGTCAAGTAAACACAAAAACAGACAAGGGAAATTCCTGATACTTCTGGGGATTTCCCTTCTCCTTATCGGGGCGGCGATTCCCGTAAAGGTGCATTTAAAAAATGAAAAGCAGAAAAAGGTCGCCCTGGCCATGGAAGAAGCCATGCTGAAAGAGGCGAGCAAGAAAAAAGCCGCTGCCAAAAAGCCGGCAGCTGCCGAAAAAGATGCCGGTGCGGCGAAATCCCTTCAGGAAGACGCCATCACCTACGAAAACGCCCTGGGCGTGATCCGCATCGACAAAATCGACGTGGTGCTCCCCATATTCGACAACACGAGCAAAAAAAATCTGCTCCTCGGCGTCGGCGTGGTGAAAACCACGGATCCGCCGAGCAGGTCGAAAAACACCATCACCGTCTTGGCCGGCCATCGGGGATCGGGCAAGGGACTGGATTTCTTTTTGCACATCAACAAACTGGAGCCCGGCGACGAAATAAAAATCACCACCCGCAAACAGGTCCTCTACTACAAAGTCATGGGCGATGAGGTGGTGGAGCCCGACGACTGGAGCCGCTTCATTCGCGAAGAGGACAAGACCAAGCTCTACCTCATGAGCTGCCACCCCTATCCGAAAAATAACAAGCGCCTCTTGGTGAAATCGGAACTGGTGGGAATCAGAGATCTGTAAGGAATACAGCCACGGAGAACGCCTCTGTGGCTGTTTTACGTGGGGAAAGAAAAAGAGAGACACGGACATAGGCGGCGAAAGCAACGGCCGCAAACAAGGCCTGTGCGCGCAACGCGCCTATTCGCCCGACCGGTGTAGGTAACAAAGGAGACGACATGACCGACTACAAGAAAACAAAAGACACAGGGGACCGCTTTAGCCTCCACGACGCCCACATCATCGCCATGGACTACGATTACGACAGCGGCGAGCTGCGCCTCCTGCCCCAATACGGCTTCGTGGACACCGCCGCCGATGCCATGGTGGACGGGGAGGTCGTCATCACCGGCGTGTCGGCGGAAGATTCCTATATTTATATCATGGAATACAAAAACGTCTTGACGGGCAATGTGGGAAGCTTCGTCGGCGAAAAAATGACCCTCACCACTTTTTACGACGCCTTCCATTCAAAATTCAAGGCCATGGACATCATGAGCACCTACCACGGCTATAAAAACTGCTTCATCACCGGCTTCCTGAGCCGCGGCGACGAGGCTTTGGAAATCTATATGGACATCTTTTACCGCGGCGATTTCATCTACCGGGTAAGGGAGAAATAAGCATCCATCGGGGAAACCCGGTGGATTTTTTGTAGGGCGAGAGCGTGGCGGATTTGATGTTCTTCTATCTGGAAGTCTATGTTAAAATTAAAATGAAATCGTATGCCATCAACCATTGAAATAGATGAAAGACAAGAGCAGGAGGACGGAAATGGAAGACAATTTATTTACCACCATGGAAGACGAATCCGTGGACATTACTCAGGAAGCGAATTTTATTTGGTCCATCGCCAATAAACTTCGCGGCGCGTACATGCCCGACAAATACGGCGACGTCATCATTCCCATGACCGTCATCCGCCGCTTCGAATGCGTGCTTGAGCCGACGAAAGACAAAGTGGTGGCAACCTACGAAGGAAACAAAGCCTACCCGGCCCGCGCCCTCGCCCGCATCGCCGGAAAGCAATTTTACAACACTTCTCGCTACAATCTGAAAGAGCTGTGCAACGACCCGGATCACATCGCGGCAAACTTTAAGGCCTACATCGACGGCTTCTCCGCCAATGTGCAGGACATCCTCAACGAACTTTCGATCACATCCCATATCGAAAAGATGGACAAGGAGAATTGCCTCTTTAACGTGATCAAAGCTTTTTCGGAGATCGATCTTTCCGAAGAAACCTTCGATTCCATTAAAATGGGCTACATATTTGAAAACCTCATCGGCCGCTTCTACCAAAATGTGGAGGCCGGGCAATTTTACACGGGCCGAGACATTATAAAAATGATGGTCTCCGTGCTCACGGCAGAAGGCACCGACGACGTCTTCGACGAAGGTAAAGTCATTACCATACTGGATCAAGCCTGCGGGACCGGCGGCATGCTCTCTACCGCCTACAGCCACTTAAAACAACTGAATCCCTCGGCGGACATACGCCTCTTCGGCCAGGAACTTATGGGTCAATCCTACGCCGTGGGCTTGGCGGAAATGCTCATTAAAAATCAGGACGCGTCTTATTTCAAACACGCCGACACTTTTAAGGAAGACTGCTTCAAAGACACGAAAATGCGCTTCGTGCTGGAAAACCCGCCCTTCGGCACGCCCTGGAAAGGCGCCGATGCAAAAATCGGCCAGGAAGATGCCGTCATGGAAGACTACGCCAAAGGGGAAAAATCCCGCTGGCCGGCGGGGCTTCCCGCCGGGGGCGATTCCCAGCTCCTCTTTATGCAGTCGGCATTAAACAAAATGGACGATGTTGTGGGCCGCGGTGCCATCATTACCAACGGCTCCCCCCTCTTTAACGGCGGCGTCTCCTCGGGAGAAAGCCAAATTCGCCGCCGCCTCTTGGAAGGCGACCTCATCGAAGCCATAATCGCCATGCCTACGGACCTCTTTTACAATACGGGCATCGCTACTTATGTGTGGATCCTTTCCAAGAACAAGCGGGCGGAGCGACGGGGCAAAATTCAACTCATCGACGCCACGGAAATCTATCATCCCCTGAGAAAATCTTTGGGCAACAAGCGGAGGGAATTTACTGCCGCCGATCGACAAGCCATTACGGAGCTCTACGCCGCCTTTGAAGAAAACGAGCGCAGCCAAATCCACGACAACGAAGAATTTATCTACCGGGAATACACGGTGATGCAGCCCCTGCAACGGGCCTATGCCGTAAGCGACGAGCGGATCGAGGCCTTGGCGGCGTCCGGGGCGCTAAACAGCTTCTACGATCCCAGGAAACACGAGGAGCTGGCAGAAAAGTCGGAATCCGGCGAAGCCTTGAAGAAAACCGAGGCGAAGAATTTAAAGAAATACGAAGAAAACAAAGAAGTCTACGACGAAATCTTCCGCCTGTTGGAGGCCCACGTCTCCGAAGAAAAATTCCTATCGAAAGAAGCTTTCGAACCTTTCTTGCAGGATCTATTAAAGCCCGTGGCCCTGCCTAAGGCGCAATTGACGAAAATTCTCGACGGCCTTTCCGTCATGGACAAGGAAGCGGAAATTCAATTGGACAAGGAGGGAAATATCCTTTACGACGAGGACACGAAAGACACGGAGATCGTCAACATCCAGGAAGATGTGGAAGACTACATGGCCCGGGAAGTGCTGCCCCATATTCCCGACGCCAAGGCCTTTTTCGAAGAAGATCTCACTGCCAAGACGCCGCGGATTAAAAGCGGCGCCGAGATCCCCTTTACCCGCTACTTCTATAAATACGAAGCGCTTCGCCCCTCCGAGGAATTGGCCGAGGAATTCTTGGCACTGGAAGAGATGGTCAACGAAAAGGTGAAAGACCTATTCGAGGAGGTGTAGCGTGGTGCGGAAAATGAAAGATTCCGGCGTGGAATGGATCGGCAAAATACCGGAGGATTGGGAAGTTGAGAAATTAAAATATATAGGCGCTTCTAAAAATGAGACCGCTATTTATAAAAAAGGTGAGCGATTCATAGGTCTGGAACACGTGGACTCTTTTAACGGCAACATTATAGGTCAAGACGTAGATTACGACGAATGTGAAACACCGATTTTTGAAAAAGGCGACTTTTTATTTTCTAAACTGAGACCCTATTTAGCCAAAGGTTTCTTAGCTGAACAAAGAGGTTTTTGCACTAGCGAATTGATAAGGATAAAGTTTAATGAAGAGCAGTATAATAAGTATTACAAATATTTGCTTTTATCTCATAAATTTATCGATTTCGTCAATAGTATGACTTATGGAGTAAAAATGCCTAGAACATCGTGGCAAGAAGTAAGGGAACAAACTTTAACGGTGCCTCCAATACAAGAGCAAGTAATAATAGCGAATCACTTAGACGAGAAGTGTGGATCTATCAACGATGACATAGCCATTATAGAGAATCAGTTATCCGTTCTGGAAGCATACAAGAAGTCGGTGATTACCGAGGCGGTGACCAAGGGGCTGGATAAAAATGCGGAAATGAAGGACTCGGGGTTCCCTTGGATCGGGGAAATCCCCGAGCAATGGAAGGTTTTGCCAAATAAGTACCTGATGGAAAAGGTTAAAATAATTAAGAGCAAATATGAGGGAGAACCAATTTTATCATTGACAAAAAAAGGTGTCATAGTCAGAGATTTAGAAGGTGGGGGAAAATTTCCGACAAGCTTTGATGGCTATCAGATTTTAAGCGAAGGGAATTTATTACTGTGTTTGTTTGATTACGATGTTACCCCAAGGACGGTAGGTAAAATTGAACAAAATGGATTATCAAGTCCCGCATATAGCCAGTATGTAATGAACAACTTGGCTGTACGAGATTATTACTATTATTTCTATTTGATGCTCGACGAAACCAAAGAATTGCTGCATTTGTCAAAAAATCTCAGGAGTTCTTTTAATGAAACGGAATTTGGAGCTATTAAAGCGCCGGTTCCAAGTTTGGGTGAACAAAGACAAATAGCTGATTATCTCGACAAAAAAACACAAGCCATCGACGATACCATCGCCATAAAACGTAAGCAGCTAGCCGTTCTCGACGAGTATAAGAAGTCGCTGATTTACGAGTATGTGACGGGAAAGAGGGAGGTCTAAATGGATTTCATGACCAAAGCGAAAGATGAGCGAAGGGAATTTCAACGAGGATTTGCCGCCCATTTAAGTGAAGAGAACGGCTTTATCGCCAGAGGAAGCCAAAATTTCAACGCCGCCTATGCCATGGACGTGGACATGCTCTTCGAATTTCTCTACGCCACTCAGGAAGAAGTCATGGCGGATTTGGAATCGGTGTTTAAAGAGGATCTGCGGGAAACTGTGGTGAATTTCATTAACGGGGAGATTACGAAAAAGGGCTCTTCCCTTATCGACGTGTTGAAAAACGGCGTGGAGATCGCCAATCGGAAGCTGGAGCTCATGTACACGAAGCCCGCCACGGATTTCAACGAGGATCTCAAAGCCAAGTACGAAAACAATCGCTTCTCCGTCATGGAAGAGGTCTACGCCAAGGCCGGCGAGCGGGTGGATACGGTGTTGTTTTTAAACGGTCTGGCCATTATCGCCATCGAATTTAAAAGCGAGTTCTCCCAGCAAAATTACCGCAACGCCATTAAGCAGTATCGAATGGATCGGGATCCGAAATCCCGCTTATTCCTATGGAAGGCGGGCTGTTTCGTGTGCTTCGCCATGGACACGCAAAATGTTATGATGACCACGAAGCTGAACGGCGAGAAGACCTTCTTTTTGCCCTTTAATAAGGGCAATGGGGTCGGGGTCCATACCGGGGCGGGAAATCCGCCTTTGCAAGACGAGGACCAGGTGTCCTATATGTGGAAAGAGGTGCTGACGAAGGATTCCATTCTCGAGCTCATTAAGAAGTTTATTTTTATCGAGCGCAAAGAGGTGGAAGAGGGGGAGAAGACGAAGATCAAGGAGACGGTGATTTTTCCCCGCTACCATCAATTGGATTTAATCCGAAAGATTCTCGCCGATGTGGCGGTGAATAAGACGCGGCTGAATTATTTGATTCAGCACTCGGCGGGCTCGGGGAAGACCAATTCCATCGCCTGGCTTGCCCACCGCTTGGTTTCCCTTCACGACGAGGCCAACGAAGTGATTTACGACACGATTATTATCGTCACGGACCGTGTGGTGGTGGATCGGCAGTTGCAAAAGGCGGTGACGAGTTTGGATCACGCCCGGGGGCTGATTCGCACCATGGACAAGAATTGCTCCTCTCGGGATTTAAAGGATGCCCTGGAGGGAAACACGAAGATCGTGGCCACCACCATACAAAAGTTTCCCTACATTGTCAGCGAGCTGAAGAATCTAAAGGACAAGCGCTTCGCCGTAATCATCGACGAGGCCCATTCCTCTACGTCCGGGCGGAACATGCAGGCGGTGACCCGCGCTCTGGGCTCCGACGGGGCGGACGTTGAGGATTTCGACGATGTGATTTTGGATGAGTTGAGAAAAACCGGCAAGCAAGAGAATGTGTCCATGTTTGCCTTTACGGCGACGCCGAAGGCGACGACGCTGAGGATGTTCGGTCGCCTGAATCCCGACGGCCATTACGAGGCCTTTCATTTGTATTCCATGAAGCAGGCCATTGAAGAGGGCTTTATTCTCGACGTGCTTCAAAATTACACCACTTACAAAACCTATTACCAAATCAATAAAGAGATCGAAGACGATCCGGAGCTGAAGACCATGGCGGCGAAGCGGCAGATCGCCCGCTTTGTGGAGCTTCACGAGACGAATATTTCTCAGCGTGTTGAAATTATTATTGAGCATTTTAAAAATCATGTCATGGCAGGTTTAGGCGGCGAGGCGAAGGCCATGGTGGTCACTGCATCTCGGCAGGCGGCGGTGAAGTATAGGCAGGCTTTCGAGGACTATGTGGCGAAAAAGGGCTACGATGATATTCACGCCCTGGTGGCTTTTTCCGGCAAGGTGCAGTTGGACGGGGACGAGAAGGTGTACACGGAGGTGGGCATGAATCAAATGAGCGAAGATTCTGTGCCCGGCGCCTTCGATTCCCGTGAGTACAATGTGATGATCGTGGCCAACAAGTATCAAACGGGCTTCGATCAAAAGAAGCTATCGGCTATGTACGTCATGAAGCGGCTGAAAGGGGTCAATGCGGTACAGACTTTATCCCGCCTCAATCGGGTGTGTCCGCCTCATGACAAGAAGGTATTCGTTCTGGACTTTGCCAATTCTTACGAGGAGATGGAAAAGGCCTTTGCGCCTTATTACACGACGACGCTTCTGGCCAATGATTTGTCGGCGAGCAAGATCAAGGAGCTGTTAATCAGTTTGGACGGGTACTACGTCATCGATGCCTTGGATGTGGAGCGTTTCGACGAACTGATCTTTAAAAAGGGCAAAACGACCCTTTCCTCCGGCGAACAGCGGTCTTTGGAACGATGCCTCATGTCTTCTGTCGGTCGCTTCAACGAGTTAAGGGAAGAGAAGCAACGGGAATACTTGACGAAGCTGCGAAATTTCAAGCGCTTCTACGAGTATTTGATTCAGGTATCTTGCTTTGAAGATCCCGATGTGCACAAGTTTTATATCTACATCACTTACTTCTTGAAGCTTCTCTCCATCGACGATGCCGGCGACGGCTTCGACTTGAGGGGGAAGGTGAAGATCGATCGCATCCAACAAATTAAAGGGGAAACTCGGGAGAATGAACCGATCACGCCCGAGCCTTTCGTGTCTCTTCCCGTGGCGGAGCCCATTGTGCTTCCCGGGGACAAGCGGGAGCTGTTGTCGGAAATTATTGCGGAGATTAATGCGAAGACCGGCTCCGATTACGATGTGGATCTGGCCATAAATGCTGCAATGCAGATTCGCGACATTATGATGAAGTCCGACGACTTAAAAACTTCCGCCAAGAACAATACGGAGAGTGATTTTAAATTCTCTTACTTCTCCAATGTGGAGGACGCTTTGATTCAGGGTCTGGGACAAAACCAGGGCTTTTTCAGCTATCTCTTGGATCATCCCGAGGTGCAGAAGGATGTGCTGGGGATTTTCCTCAGCGAGATTTATAAGAGCTTGCGGGCAAGCGGAGAATAGAGTTTATCGCACAGATACGAATCGCCGAACAATTGATGAAGGCAAGGGCACCGGAGGCGGTGCCTTTTTCCTTGGGAACAATTCCTTTACAATGTGGGTGTTTCGTCTAAGAATGGCGAGAGACCGATCCATTAATTTTCTCCGGCGGGTATAATGAAGGAAAGAATCGTTGTGCAAGTATTTGGAGGCGCTATGAAGGTTTTTAAAAATATGGTTCCCTTTCTTGTGGGAATCGTCGCGGTATTTTATCTTTTGCCTCTTTTTATGAGGAACACGGCGGGCGCGATGATGGTCTTGCTCTTTGCCATGCCCGTCCTTTGCCTCGCCATTTCTTTCGCTTACGGCAGGATGCGTGGCTTTCATGTGCTCTATCCTTTGGCGGTGTGTTTGTGTTTCTTGCCGTCGATTTGGATTTTTTACAATGAATCGGCCTTGATTTACGTGGCGATTTACGGCGCCTTGGCCCTTTTGGGTAGTTTTTTGGGAGGCCTGCGATGAAAAAACATGTTGATAAGATTGCCTTCGGCATTATCTTTGCCATCGCTCTTGTCGTGCTGAATGCCCTGTACGGCAACCCTGTTTCGAAGGCTTTGGCGGAGCGGGGGGCGGACAAGGTGATCGCGGCGAAGTATAGCGATTTGGATTTGTCTCGGGAGAAGGTGTTTTATAATTTTAAGCAGCCCGAGTATGTGGTGCATTTGCAGGACAAGAACAGCGAGGATTCGGCCTTTGAATTGTGTTTCGATTCCTTCGGTCGCCTTAGGGAGGATACATACGGCGAACGCATTTTTAATACGATGATGCGCTTTGACGATGCCATTCGCGATCACGGCCGCGGGCTGGAGAAGGCCTACGACTTTCCCTATCAGATTACCTTATCTTTTTGGGACAAGGTGGATCCCAGGGACTATTTGACGGTGGATCAGCCCGTGGACATGAAGCATTTGCCCTTTAAGCTGCAAGCGCAGATAAAGGGCGTGGGGGACGAGGTTGCGGCGAAAGCGGCCATGGCCGTGTTGCAACGGGCTCAGGGGATTATGGATGAAGAAGGCTTGAATGTGACTGCCTATACCGTCGACCTGACTTCAGAAAATAGAGTGAACGAAAAGGGCGAGGCGCAAAAGCCGAAGGATGAATTTTTCGCAATGGATATACCGCAGACGGTGGTGCGGGAAGGGGATGTGAAGGCCCTGGAAGAATTGGCGCAGAAACAGATGACGGAAGGAAAGGACTGAGACGATGTGGCTCGTATTCGGCGTCGGCGCCGCGGCGTTCGCCCTATTCAATCTCGTAAAGCTCGACAAGCATCGGGAAATCTTTCGTTGGGCGAGCTTGTCCCTCACGGCCCTGGCCCTCTGCGCTTTTTACGGTGACGGCGCCGCCCGAGTCGCCCGTGGCGATTGGGGCGGGCTTATGGACACCATGCCCACCTTGAGCCGCGCCCTGTGGATTCTGACCATAGTTTCAATTGTGCTGAACGGGATGGATCTTTTTAAAGAAGGCGGTTCTTCACAAAGTAAATGACTCACGAAAGCTCGCTGATGCGGGCTTTTTTGTTGAATTTATGGGAGAATGGCAAACCGAGGAACATGATATAATAAAATATAATCGCTGAGAGGGGGACTACTTTGAATCTGAAAGATTATCCGGGAGAAACAAATTTGTATGATAAAAAAGAAAAGTTGGAAACGAACAAACCAAAGTCTTGGTTAAAATCTGTATCAGCTTTCGCCAATAGTCGTGGAGGAAAATTATTCTTTGGAGTTAAAGAAGACAATGTCGTTCTCGGGCTTGAAGACTACAAAAAAGACTCTGAAAACATTAGTGAGATTATTAAAACTAAAATGGATTCTGTTCCCGATTTTGACATGGAAATAAAAGAGATAAATGGAAAATTTATTCTGGTTCTAACGATCTTTCCCGGAAAAAATACGCCCTATTTTGTTTTAGATGGTGGTACGAGGACAGCTTACAAAAGGGTGGGCAATCAAAGTATCCCTGCGGATCGAATTGATTTATTTAATCTTTCGTTGAAAGGCGAGCATATCAGTTATGACTCTTTAGAATCGAAAGAAAAATTAGATGATGTGACTTTTAGAGAGCTTTCTCTAGAGTATAAAGAAAGGGTGAACCGGGAGCTTGTCGAAAGAGATTTGAAATCTTTTGGTTTAGTCAATGATGAGGACAAACTTACTAACGCAGGTGCGTTGTTTGCCGATGGATATCAAGTTTATCAATCAAGGGTATTTTGCACACGTTGGAACGGGCTTACAAAGGCAAATGGACGAATGGATGCTTTTGATGATGAAGAATTCGAAGGCAATATCATCTACCTTTTAAAGGCGTCGATGGATTTTGTGAAAAGAAATTCAAAAAAGATGTGGAAGAAGGGGCCCGTTTATCGTGTTGAGTACCCCGATTACCCTGAAAGAGCGGTGCAAGAAGCGCTGGTGAATGCCCTTATTCATAGGGATTATTCGGTGGTTGGAAGTGAAGTCCACGTGGATATTTACGATGATAGATTAGAAATATATTCTCCGGGCGGAATGTGTGATGGTAGTTTTATTCAAGAGCTGGACCCTTTGGATGTATCTTCCATTCGAAGGAATCCAATCTTAGCGGATTTATTTTCGAGAATGGGCTTAATGGAACGGCGGGGCTCCGGTCTTCGCAAAATTGTGGAGGCCTATGAATTGGAGGAGGGCTATCAAAGCAAGTTTATACCGCTATTTCGATCGACGGAATCCTCATTTAGAACCATCCTAAAGAATTTAAATTATGATACCGAAAATGACACCCAAAATGACACCCAAAATGACACTCAAAACAGAAGCAAACGCTTAAAACCCGACGTACGGCGTGAAAAAATCGTTGAGATTATGAGGAATAAGTCGGAAATCACCTCTCTCGAGTTGTCGGAGCTGTTTTCGGTTTCATTAATTACGATAAAAAGGGATCTGAAGAAATTAACAGATGAGAATGTAATTGAGTATGTAGGGAGTGCGAAAGACGGCTATTGGAGCGTAAAAAGTAAAAATGAAGTGGAGTAGCAATTGAATTTTCATAGAAACTCTTTGCGATCAATTGTATGAATTTAATTATCCGATAACAGAATAAGAAGGCAGCCGAGACGTGAACCCGGTTGTTTCGCCATAGGAAAAAGGCGCCGATTTCGGCGCCTTTTTGCGTAGCTACTAATTCATTTTCACCAGTTCTTTTTGGATCCATTTGCCTGCCACGTGGGCGATCTGTTCGATTTTTTGTATTTTCACGAAGCGGTGATGGAACAGTTTTTCCGCGTTGTCCACGTGGTCGCTGTTTAAGAGGGCGAGAATTTTCACGTTTTTTCGTGCCAGGGCGTCCAGGTAGCGGGCGGTGTCGTCGAGGGCCGGCTCTTCAAAATAGGATTTGTTCAGGCGCAGGCCTTTTCCCATGAGGGGATGAAAGTCGCAGGGATTGGCGTCGGTGAGCACGATGGAAAGTTGCGGCCCTTTGCCGTCGAGGAGGACGGGATAGGCCTTGAAAAAGAGGCCGTCCCGATTCCAGCCCATGGATTTGTAGCGGAAGATTTTTTTCATGTCGGCACCGTCGTCGTAGTCTTTCAAGATGGTAATGACGGTGGTGTCTTCCACCGTTTGGTAGCAGAGGATGCGGTTTTGAATGCCGTTGTTTTCCAGGGATTTGGAGAGAATGTAGGCCTCGATGGCGATGGTCGATTCCATGGCCAGGAGGGAGGCGGAGGCGTCGAGGATGAGATCCACGCGAAAGCTCGGCGCCGGGTGCAGGT
Organism: Aedoeadaptatus acetigenes; assembly: GCF_025566985.1. Taxonomy (NCBI): domain Bacteria; kingdom Bacillati; phylum Bacillota; class Tissierellia; order Tissierellales; family Peptoniphilaceae; genus Aedoeadaptatus; species Aedoeadaptatus acetigenes. The sequence continues at coordinate 94,548 of NZ_JAOQJD010000004.1, read as the reverse complement.
TTTTCCGCTCGAAGATGGCGGCGCGGTTGGAGATTTCGGCGCGAAAGGCGCGGCGGGAAATGAGCTTGCCCCGGCGTGCCGTCTCGCCGCCCGTGGTGGTGACAGAGGCCAGTTTCAGCTTAAAGGCCCGGGTCAAGTCGCTGATGGCGCGGTTGTAGCTGTTTTTGTTTTCCTGAAATTTCATGAGGTGGCGGCGCACGGTGCGGGCGTTTAATTCCTGATCCTGGCTTTTGTCTTTCTCGTCGATCCCTCGGGTAAAGTAGATGCGGGATTTTCTGTGGCCTTCCGTGCAAATGGCGCGGTTCAGGGCCAGGCTCTTTTCGTCGGAGAAGAGGTTTCTGCCGAAGGTTTTTTCGATTTCCTCTTCCCGGTCTTTTTTTATGCGGCGAAGGAAATTGAAGACGACGGGCATGTCGCCTCCTTCGCCCTCTCTGTGAAACATGCCAGGCACATTGGACCGCTCGATGGAGATGTAACCGGGAATGGAGAAGAGGTGAATGGCGGGAAGCCAAGGCGGCAGGCGCCGGGTGCGTTCTCGGTAGCGAAGGCAGCGGGCGAATAGATCCAGCACATGGGCTTTGAGATTTTCTGCCGTCGTGTCTTCGGGGAGGCGAAGCACGTCGTAGATGGCCGTCTCTTTTTTGTTGAGCTTTTTGTAGGGGCGGCCCAGGATGTCGTGGGTGCGCTTCATTTCCATGGCGTAGAAAAGGGGCACGCGAAGGGCCAGGGTGCGCCGGCGCAGGTCGTGGGCGTCGTCTAAAAAGCGGTGGGCGAAGTCGCGCCTTAAATCCGACAGGACCGGGCGCGCATCGACTTCGCGGCGATAGACGGCTTCTTCCAAGAGGTAGAGGGCGAAGAGATCGTATTTCTCCCGCTGCATTTGGCCGGACCAAGAGGCGAAGAGGCGCTCCAGTGTGTCGGCGCCGAAGTATTTTGCGGCGAGGCCGAGGATGAGGTTTAAGTAGAAATCCGGATTGCCCGCCAGATCTTCCCCGTAGAGAACGGGGGAGAAGTTGTAGTTTTCCGCCCCGGCCCACTGGAGATTGTCGATTCTGTTTTTTCCGTGGCTTTTCATGGGTCAGTCCGTGAGATCGGCGAGGTACAAGGGGGCTTTGAAGCGGGCCTTGAAGAGATCGGCGAGGAGTGCTTCTTCGAAGGGATCGAAGAGCTTGTTTGACAAGGTCATGGCGAGGGCGTCGTTCAGCTCCAGACCTTCTTTTACGAGGTCCAGGGCGTCGAAGAGGCCGCGAATGTCCACGGCGTGGCGGGGGATTTCGTTGGCGGCGGCTTTTTTGTCCATATCCGCTACGAGGCGGGCCAGGTCGCGAACAAAGGCGGGCTTCAGACGCGGGTGGGTCTCCTCGATTAATTGTTTGAGATCACTCTCGACCATGGCGGGCATTTTCAACACGACAAAGCGGGAGAGCAGGGCTTCGTTTAAGTCACGGGTGCCTTCGTAGCCTTCGTTCATGGTGGCGATGAAGCGGGTGGCCGGGTGGATTTTAATGAGGTCGTAGCCGGGCATGTCGATGATGCGGCGGTAGTCCAGGGTGGAGTGGAGCACGGCCAGGGCTTCGTTTTTCGCCATGTTGATCTCATCGAGGACGGCGAAGCCCCCGACTTTCGACGCAACGGTAATGGGGCCTTCTCGGAAGAAGACATTGCCGTCTCTTAAGCTGTCGTCGCCGATGAGGGCCGCGGCGTCGATGCTCATGTGCAGGGACACGTTCCACAACGGCCGCTGAAAAAGCTTGGCCAAATTTTCCGCCAGCACGTTTTTGCCCGTGGACTTTTCGCCGACGAGGAGCAAATTTTTTCCGGATAAAATGGCGGCGGTGGCGGCACGCAGGATGGCTTCGCCGTGGTAGCGGAAGCGGGGATCGGGGATGCGGCTCTTATAGGCTTCGGGGACGGGATTGTTTTCGATAAATGCTTGAATAGGGTCTGTTTGATTCATGTTCATCTCTCATTTGTTTTTCACTTCAGTTTGCGTTCAATACATGAACGAGTGGTCTTATATGTATTGTACCACGAAATTCTGCCGCCGTTTATGGGGAGTCTCATAGATAAAGCGGCGAGCGGAAATTTGCCTTGAACAAACAAAGAAAGTGCAACGAAAAAAGCCCGCCGAAGCGGGCTCTTTCGTAAGGAAACTCTTCTCTCTAGAAGGGTTCAAAGTTTTGCATGTTCCACCATTCTTGTTGGTAGATGTCGTATTGTTTTTGAAGGGTTTCGACGTGGCTTTCTTCCCATTTGGCTAAGATGTCGAAAAGCTTTTTGGATTCTTCGCTTTCAACTTTGTCTTTTGCTTCGGTGTAGAACTTCACGGAATCTTTTTCCATGTTCAGGCCTACGGAGAAGACGGTAACTGCCAGGCGAACCATGTCTTCGTCTACCTTGTCCCATTTGAAGATGCCCGGAGAGGGAACTTCTTTTTTCAGGGTTTCGGGATCGAAGTTAATGCTTCTGGAGTCGTCGATGAGCTTTTCGGAAAGGCTCTTTAAATATTCGATGTGATCTTCTTCTTGGCGGGCCAAGTCTAAGAGCGCGTCTTTCGTCGAAGAGGGAGCGAATTTATCTGCAGACAGTTTGTAGAATTCAGCGCCTTCCACTTCGTTGAGCATGGCTTGTCTTAAGATTTCAACTTCATTACGCATTGAGGATCTCCTTCATTTTGTTTTCGCCGAATTTCAGGGCATCTAAGTTCATCTTCATGATCTTTTCGCCTTTTTTGCCGTAGAGTTTGTCGACGGCTTTTTCAAGGGCTTCTTGGCTAACCATGTTCAGGACCGTGTTAAATGCGCCGATCATGATCATGTTGAGAACTCTCGGGTTGCCGTATTCTTCGGTTAATTGGTTGACGGGCAGGTGGTGAGAAGTGATGTCTTTTCTGGAGGTGTCCTTGCTGACCAGGGAGCTGTTAATGAAAATGTGGCCGCCCGGTGCGACGTAGGATTCGAATTTGTCCAGAGAAGGTTCGTTCATAACGATGGCTGCATCGGCGGTAGAAATGTTCGGTGCGCCGATGGGTTCGTCGGAAATAATAACGGAGCAGTTCGCAGCGCCACCACGCATGGCGGGACCGTAGGAAGGTAACCAGGATACGTGTTTGTCATCGAACATGCCGGCATAGGTCAATAATTGGCCGATACCCATAACGCCTTGGCCGCCGAAGCCGGAAACAATTACTCTGTTTGTAGTCATTATAGATCCTCCCCGTTACGCAGATTTCCTAAAGGATAGTAGGGAATCATGTTTTCTTCTAACCATTTCAACGCTTCTGCCGGCGGGTAACCCCAGTTGGTCGGGCAAGCGGAAAGAACTTCGACGATACCGAAGCCTTTGCCTTCTAATTGAATTTCGAAGCAGCGTTTGATGGCTTTTTTCGCTTTGCGGATGTTTGCCGGTGTGTTCACTGCAACACGTTCGACGAATTTTGCGCCGTCGATGGTAGCGAGCATTTCGGCAATGCGAATGGGGCGTCCGGACCAGTCTACTTGACGACCGGTGGGAGAAGTGGTGGTCTTTTGGCCGATCAGGGTCGTGGGGGCCATTTGGCCGCCGGTCATACCGTAGATGGCGTTGTTAACGAAGATGGTGGAAATCTTTTCGCCGCGGTGAGCCGCTTGAACGATTTCGCCGGAACCGATGGATGCCAAGTCGCCGTCGCCTTGGTAGGTGAAGACGAATTTGTCCGGAGTGGAGCGTTTAATACCGGTAGCGACAGCCGGTGCACGGCCGTGGGCTGCTTCGTACATGTCGCAGTTGAAGTATTTGTATGCGAGTACGGCACAACCGACCGGTGCAATCCCGATGGCGTTGCCGGTAAGGCCTAATTCTTCCAAGCATTCAGCCACGAGTTTGTGGATAACGCCGTGAGTACAGCCGGGGCAGTAGTGTGTAGGGACATCGGTTAATGCTTTGCTTTTCGAATAGATGAGTTTTTCCATTTTACGCCTCCAATAACTTTAAAGCTACGTCTGCGATTTCTTCAGCCGTGGGGATCATACCGCCTTGGCGTCCGTAGAATTCAACGGGGATTCTACCGAGGACGGAGAGACGTACGTCTTCGACCATTTGACCTTGGTTTAATTCCACGTCTAAGATGACCTTACAGTTGTCACCGATTTTGTCGTAAGCTGTGTCGGGGAAAGGCCAGAGGGTAATGGGACGGACATAACCGACCTTGTAACCTTTAGCTTTCAATAATTCGCCGGCGGACTTACAAATACGGCTGGTGGTACCGAATGCGGTGAAGACGATATCGGCATCTTCGACATCGATCACTTCGGCGCGTTTTTCGTTTTCAACGATGGCTTTGTATTTTTCGATGAGCTTCTTGTTGTGCGCTTCCAATTCATCGGGAGAGAGGAAGAGGGAGTTGATGATGTGGGGTTCCCGTTTGCCTTCGGTACCGGTGGCTGCCCAGTCGGATTTGTCGAAGGTCTTGGTTTCGAATTCCTTGAATTCGATGGGTTCCATCATTTGGCCGAGCATACCGTCGCCGCACATGATGACCGGGGTACGGTATTGGTCAGCTAAGTCGAAGCCTAAGTGGATTAAGTCGACCATTTCTTGGATGGATGCCGGTGCTAAGGTTAAGGTACGATAGTCGCCGTTACCACCGCCGCGCGTGGATTGGAAATAGTCGGTTTGAGACGGTTGGATGGAGCCGAGGCCCGGGCCGCCACGCATCATGTTGATGATCATGCAGGGAAGTTCGCAAGCAGCGATGTAGCTGATGCCTTCTTGCATAAGGGATACCCCGGGAGAAGAGGAGCTGGTTGCTACGCGGGTACCGGTACCGGCGGAACCGTAAAGCATGTTAATAGCTGCAACTTCCGATTCGGCTTGCAGGAAAGTACCGCCGATCTTCGGCAGTTCTCTTGCTAAGTATTCGGGAACTTCGGATTGAGGTGTGATGGGGTAGCCAAAATATGTTTTGCAACCGGCAGCGATAAGTGCCGCGCCGACAGCTTCGTTACCTTTGATTAGAATTTTTTCAGACATGTGAGACTCCTTTCACTCTTCGATGCGGTAGACGCTGATGACAGAGTCGGGGCAGATGATCGCACAGGATGTGCATGCGATACAATCATCCGGGTTTTTTGCGTAGGCAGGTCTGTAGCCCTTCGGGTTTAATTCGTCGGTTTTAAGAGCCAAGACATCCTTGGGGCAGACAGAGACGCATAGGGCGCAACCCTTGCAGTACTCTTGATCGAAAGTGACTTTTCCTTTTGCCATTGGTTTTCCTCCTTATAGCATCCATTGATCTCGGAAATAGAGATCGATGGGAAGAATATACAGATCGTTCGTACGCGCTTTGACCTCGTCGACCAAATTGCTCATGCAGACCGTGCCCAAGAGGGGCAAGCCCGTTTGGTCGCTGACCGCTTCGGCCAACTTCAGGCCTTCGATGACGTCGTCGGCCGTGGTGTGTTTCAGGAAGTGGGCAGTGTTAAACAAACCGGTAATTTGTGTTCCGCTCGTCGCCTGGGTGTCTTCCATAAATTTGATGACTTGCTCAGGTGTTTTCGTTTCCGGGCGGTTGGAGTTAATGACAAAGATTTGTTCGTAACCCGTTTCCTCCAACGTGGGGCGATAGCGTGCGAGGGCGCGAGCACCGGAGGGATTTCCGCCGACGTCGACGATGACCCGCGTGCTTTTGTCCAAAAGAATCGCGTCGATCGCCGGATCCAGCGCGGGAATATCCACGGCTCTTGCCTTGACGCCGGTCGAGAGGGTGCGGATCCCCTTTTCATTCATGAGATCGTCCTTGTCTCTGATCCGGAAATAGGTATTAATAATATCTAAATCCACGACCGCCACCTCTTCGTTGTCCTCGCGTAATTTGAGGGCCAAGTTGATGGACATTTCCGTTTTACCGCTACCGAAATGGCCGGTAATAATGAGAATCCTGTGATGCTTCTTCCAATCCATAGTTTCTTCCTTTCTTAAAGAATCGCAGCGAGAAAACATTAATCAATCGGGTAACGTTTTCTGCTAAAGACAATATACCATATAAAAGATAATAACGAAAGGAGTGACTTCAATTTAGCAAATTACATCTATTTTTTCGGCAAATAGTTTAAGAAGTGGCGTTTTCGGTTATTTTTATAGTAAGATATCTGTTCAGGGAGGGCCATATGAGAAAACATTCATTGAACACCCGTAGTATAAATGATAACAAGGGATTAAAAAAATCTTCAGAGATAGAAAATGCGGTGCGCCGTTTCAAGAAGCGGGAGCAGGAGAAGGTCTTGCCCCTTCTCGGGAAAAAGGCGTCGGCGGCGATGGCGGCGGCCTTTTTGCGCAGCCTTTCAAACAGGCGCAGGTCCCTGTATCTTTCCCGAAGGATTCAACGGGCCAGGCTTTCGTCCCGCAGGCGCTTTTTTACCGAGGCCGATCTGTCCCGGGCCGTGCACGATACGAGTTTTCGTCTGCGCCGGATGAGACGAGGTGAAGGGCGTGGCCGATAAAAACAATCTATTCTCAGGTGTAAATGAGAAAGACTTAAGGGCCCATTTAACGAAATACGGCGCAAGGGAGAAAGAAATTCCCGCCGACGATTATGTTTTTCGCGAAGGCGACGAGGCGAAGGGGCTATTCATCCTTCTCGACGGGGCCGTGGAAGTGGAGAAAAACGATTTTTCCGGTAAGCGGCAAATGGTGAATCGCTTTCGGGAAAAGGACACGGTCTTCGGCGAGGTGTATCTCTTTTTAGAAGACAGGCCCTACGATTTCGCTTGCCGCGTCGTGAAAGACAGTCGCCTGCTCTTTGTGCCGAAGGATGCCTTCGATCCCGCGAGGGGCGCCGTGGCACAGCAGTTGGTGGCCAATATGCTCAGGGTGCTGGCGAAGAAGGCGTATTTTCTCAATCAAAAAATGGTGGTGCTGTCGGCGGGGAGCATGGAAAAAAAGATCGCCCGCCACCTGCTCTTTGTGAATCCCACGGGCGAAGATTTTGAGCTGATGAACCGGGAGGCCCTGGCCGATTACCTGGCCGTGCCCCGGCCCTCTCTGTCTCGCACCTTGATGAAAATGCATCGGGAGGGCTTGATCGACTTGGATGGACGTAAGGTGTCCTTCGATCCGGAAAATTTGGAAAGTTTATTATTTTAATCGCCGCGACGTAACAAAAGTTACGTCTATTTTTTTTGCCGGGGTCTATACTGAAACTACGATAAAGCAAAGAAGAATTAGGAGGTAGCACATGTTTTGTTTTCAATGTCAGGAAACAGCCGGCAATAAAGGCTGTACGGTAAAAGGGGTCTGCGGAAAGACGAAAGACGTGGCGGATCTGCAGGACCTGCTCATTTACGTCACCAAGGGCCTGGCCCAAGTGGCAAATCGCAAGGGGGATTTAGGCGATAAGAAAGAAGCGGTACAAGACCGCATCGCCGACAATCTCTTTACCACCATTACCAACGCGAATTTCAATCCGAAGACGGTGGAAGATTACATCGTAAAGACCCTGGATATGAAGAAGGAATTGGCCCAAGGCATGAGCGATCTTCCCGCCGAAGCCGCATTCGACGTGCGGGAAGGGCTCACGGAAGCGGCGAAGGCCGATGCCATCGGCGTCCTCGCCACGAAGGACGAAGACATTCGCTCTCTTCGCGAGCTCATTACCTACGGCTTAAAGGGCACCGCCGCCTACACTCGCCACGCCAATGTGCTGGGCTTTAGAGACGACGAAGTCCACGCATTTATGGCGGAAGCGCTGGAAAAGATCACCGACGACAGCCTGTCGGTGGACGATCTCGTAGCCCTCACCTTAAAGACCGGCGAAAACGGCGTGAAGGCCATGGCCTTATTGGATGAAGCCAACACGACGAAGTACGGCCATCCGGAGATCACGGAAGTATCCCTCGAGCCGCGGAACAATCCCGGGATTTTAATCTCCGGCCACGATTTAAAGGACATGGAAGCGCTCCTCGAACAAACGAAAGGCACCGGCGTGGACGTCTACACCCACTCGGAAATGCTCCCCGCCAATTACTATCCCGCATTTAAAAAATACGATCACTTCGTGGGCAATTACGGCGGCAGCTGGTGGCATCAAAAAGAAGAATTCGCCTCCTTCAACGGCCCGATTCTCATGACCACCAATTGCATCGTGCCCCCGAAAGACGACAGCTACCTGGATCGCCTCTACACCACCGGTGTGGCAAGCTATCCCGGCGCGAAATTCATCGACGAAGACGAAAAAGGCCACAAGGATTTCAGTGCCATTATCGAACAGGCCAAGGGATGCAAAGCGCCTGAAAAAATCGAAGAAGGCACCCTCGTCGGCGGCTTCGCCCACAATCAAGTCTTCGCTCTCGCGGATAAAGTGGTGGATGCGGTAAAGAGCGGCGCCATTAAGAAATTCGTGGTCATGGGTGGCTGCGACGGGCGCCAAAGGGACCGCAATTACTACGAAGAATTTGCCAAGGCCCTGCCTGAAGATACGGTAATTTTAACGGCGGGCTGCGCCAAGTACCGCTACAACAAACTGCACATGGGCGACATCGGCGGCATTCCCCGCGTACTGGACGCCGGCCAATGCAACGACTCCTACTCCCTGGCCGTCATCGCCATGAAGCTGCAGGAAATCTTCGGACTCGCGGACATTAACGAACTTCCCATCGTCTACAACATCGCCTGGTATGAACAAAAGGCCGTCATCGTTCTTCTGGCCCTCTTGTCTCTGGGCGTGAAAAACATTCACCTTGGCCCGACTCTGCCCGCCTTCTTAAGCGAAAATGTGGTAAAGGTCCTGGTTGAAAACTTCAACATCGCTCCCAACGGGACCGTGGAAGAAGACATTCAAAACCTGATTTTGTCCTAAGGATATGCACAAAAAAAGAAGGAAGGGGGAAGCCTTCCTTCATCATTCTATTGAAACCCGCCTCGAGGCGGGTTTTTTCGTGGGCCGATTGATCATCCGGCCTTATTATCAATAGCTTTAAGACAAGGTGCCGCGTTTTTCGTAGGTCGCGATTTGCTTGATGCCGTTGTTTTCGTCCACGAAGACCACCTTCGGCGCGTAGTCCGTAAGCTCCTCCGCTTCGTAGGCGGCGTAGCTCATAATAATCACCTTGTCTCCCACAGAGACCAGTCGCGCGGCGGCGCCGTTTAAACAAATCACGCCGCTGTTTCGCTCGCCGGCAATGGTGTAGGTTTCCAAACGGGATCCGTTGTCGATGTCCACCACTTGCACCTTCTGATACTCTCTAATGCCCGAGGCCTCCAGGAGTGCCTCATCGATGGTAATGCTTCCCACATAGTTAAGTTCAGCTTGGGTCACCGTCGCCCGGTGAATTTTGCCCTGTAACATTTCTACTTGCATAATTCTCCTTATAAAATTGTCGGCGGAAATTCCGCTGTGTCTTCCTGCCCCTTAAAGGGCGAGTATCGTTTAAAAAAATACGATCTCCGGGAAATACTATACGCCGTTGAAAGGCTGAATGCAATTTATTTTTATCGGTTGTATTTTTATCGGGGGGGGTACAATACTAATGTAGATACTGTTGTAGGAAGGAGAAAACATGAAAAAATTTATACTTATTTTGCTGGCTCTGTGCTTTATTCCCGCCTTGGCCTTTGCCAACGGCCCGGAAGATGACGACGAATATCCCATCGACGTCTACATTAAGGGCAAACAAGCCGCCATGTACGAAAGCTTCACCGGCGTGGAAATGAAGGACAATCGCGTGACCCTTCCCGTTCGCGTCGTCGCCGAAGGCCTGGGCGGAAAAGCGGACTGGAACGAAAAGACCCGAGAAGTTACCTTGACCCACGACAAGAACGTGGTGGTCATGACCATCGGCAAGAAAGCCTACACGATCAACGGCGTAAAGAAGACCATGGACACGGTGCCGCGGATTTCCAAAAACCGCACCTATCTGCCCATGCGTTTCGTCTCCGAAGCCCTCGGCGTGAAGGTTCAATGGGACGAAAAGAACCGCACGGCCCTGTTTGGTGACATGGAAATCGGCAAGAAGGTGAAGGGCGAAAAAATTCAGGTCTATAAAAACGTCACCGTCACCATTCCCGAAGACAAGAAAGACATGTTCCTGTACAAGGAAGAAAAAATGGATGACGGCTTTTTGAGAAAGAGCCTGTACGAAAAGAAAAACCACGCCGCCGATGAAGCCATCGGTTGGGTGGGCTGCTTCGACATCGCCGACAAACCGGAAGGCGACATTCCCTCTTACGTCGTGGGACGGATCGGGGATAAGTATTTGATCTTTATCTGCGCCTCCGACGTGCAAACCAGCTTGGAAAACAAGGAATTACAAAAAGCCTACAATGACGCGCGAAAAGAATTGCCGGAAATTCTTTCCACTGTTGAAATCGCTCATTAAACAAAGATTTTATATAGAAAAAAGCGGAGGTTCGCGCCTCCGTTTTTTCGTGCCCCGAAAGGCTGTTTGTATTTATTTTTCCGCGAGGGCTTTTTGCTCCCGGCGGTGCTGTTCGTAAATAATCAAACTCGATGCCGCGGCGATGAGGAGGATGCCGAAGATTTCGTGTTTGTAAATAATGTCTCCGAGAAAGATCGCCGCCAGGATCGGCGAGAGAATGGGTTTTACGAAAAAGACCAGAGAGGACACGGCCACGGGATTGGTTTCCACGGCGAAGAGGTGGCTGGCAAAGCCAAGGCCCGTGACAAAGACGGAGATGTAGAGAAGAATGAGGATGTTGTCCGAGGCGATGCCGCTCAGAATGGGAATATTCGCGAAGACATCGAGACCCGCGGATTTCAGCGCGCCGGCTACGGGGGCCGTGCGTGAGATCATGATCAAGATGAAAAGTTCCGCCACGCCGAAGAGGAAGGAGCGGGAGGTAATGGTGGGCGCCTTAAAGGGGGCGTCTTTGTAGAGGATTTTTCCCACCAAGGCGTAGAAGGAAAAGGAAAGGGCGGAGATCAACACGATGACGACGCCCAAGAGGGAGCCCTTGAAGTGGGCGGGATTAACGAGCACGAGAAAGCCCACGAAGGAAAGGCCCACGGCGAAGAGCATGGGCCGGTTCATTTTTTCCGTCGTAAAGAAATGGGCCAGGAGCATGGAGAAAAAGGTGTTGGCGCAAAAGAGCACGCCGGCCACGTGGGCGTCGAGGAAGGAAACGGACAAGGTGTAGAAGGTCATGGACACGACGATGCACAAAAAGCCCGTAAAGGCGAAGTGGAGGTAGTCTTTCTTCACCAATTTGTATGTAAGCGTTGAAAGCTCTTTGCGGCTAATGGGATAGAGCAGTATCCCCGCCACCAGAAAGCGGATGAAATTTAATTGAACGGGATTAAAGGCGCCGCCGGTAAATTTAATGGCGACCTCCATGGACGAAAACAAAAATGCAGCTGCGAACACGTATAAGTAATTCATAATGTCACCCCGAACCATTCTATCAAAAATTTCATAGAGCGGCGGAAAAAAAGAAGAAAAATTCGGTGAAACGAAAAAATTTTCGAAAGGGCGCTACTTTTTTCTTTCCCGAATGGCCTTTTTTATGACTGCGACCAATTCGCTGAACACCGCTTCCTCGCTTCCCGAGGCGTCGAGGGTGGCGTCGCATTGAAGATCGAAGTGTTCTTTGTCGAAGCGATCTTCTTCCCGGCGCTTCACGAGGCGGGCGTGGCGGGTGGCTTCATCCAGGCGAAGGCCGATGACATAAGCCCCTTCGGCGCGAAGCGCCTCCGCCCCCTTGGCGTCTAAAATCACGACGGCGTGGCGCGTATCGCTCCCGATAATCGAAAGAAGATCCGCCTTCGGGATGCCGTAGCGCGCGCCGTGAATGGCGGTGGGAGCCAAGAGCTCTCCCTTTTTGAGACAGGCGTCGTAGTTTTTTTCGTCGAGAAAATAGTAGTCCCGGCCGTGGATTTCTCCCGCCCGAGGCGGCCGCGTGGTGGCGGTAATAATTTTTTCAAAGTTTTTTTCGCGGGCCAAGTGGGCGGCTTGGGTGGTTTTTCCCGATCCGGAGGGGCCCTGGAGGACGAAGAGCATAATTTGTCCTTTCTATTTTTCATTGCATATCGCAATGAAGAGCAGTTTCTGATATGATGAAACGGATGGATTTTTATGACCGAAGGCGGTGATTATGCCCGCCTTTGGGTATCATTTAAACAGATAACATTCGGTAACAATCGATACAAGGAGGATACAATGACTATTCGTGTAGGTGTTAATGGGTTTGGCCGCATCGGCCGCGACGTGGTTCGCGGAATTTGCTTACGAGACGACCTGCCCTTCGAGTTGGTTCAATTAAATGCCAGTGGGGACTGGGAACTCATGGCCCATCTGTTCCGCCACGACACCATTTACCGCAACTACCCCGGCACTGTGAAGGTCACGGACAAGGGCTTTAACATCGACGGCAAAGACATTATTATTTCCGACGAACGGGATCCTGAAAACATTCCTTGGAAAGAAAACAAGGTGGACATCGTCATCGACACCACCGGCGCATTTAAAGACCGCGAAGGCGCGGAAAAACACTTTAAGGCCGGCGCGAAGAAGGTCATCGTCTCGGCGCCGACCAAGGGCGAAGACATTACCATCGTTATGGGTGTCAACAGCGATCTGTACGACAACGAAAAACACCACTTCCTGTCCAACGCGTCCTGCACCACCAACTGCATGGCGCCGGTGACAAAGATTATACTGGATACCTTCGGCATTGAAAAGGGCATGATGACCACGGTCCACGCCTATACCAACGACCAAAAGATCCACGACGCTAAACACAAAAAAGACTGGCGCAGAGCCCGTGCGGCGGCGGAAAATATCATCCCCACCTCCACCGGCGCGGCCAAAGCCGTGGCACAGGTCTTGCCGGAACTTGCAGGCAAACTTGACGGCCACGCCCTTCGCGTGCCCGTGCCCACGGGATCCATTACGGACATGGTTTTTGAACTGAAAAAACCCGCCACGGTAGAAGAAATTAACGCAGCCATTAAGAAGGCGGCGGAAGGCCCCATGAAGGGAATTTTGGAATATACGGAAGAGCCCATCGTCTCCTCCGACATTATCGCCAATCCCCACGCTTCGATTTTCGACGCGTCCCTTACCTTGGCCCACGGCAATTTCGTGAAGCTCTTCTCCTGGTACGACAATGAATGGGGTTATAGCCAAAGAGTCATCGACTTGGCAAGCTTAGTTGCAGAAAAGATGTAATAGGAAGTCGAGCTCTTCGGGGGCTCGATTTTTTTGGAGGAATTATGGATTTAAAACAATTGGACGTTCAGGATAAACGCGTCTTGGTGCGCGTGGATTTTAATGTGCCGGTAAAAGACGGCAAGGTGACGGACGTGACCCGCATCGAAGCGGCCCGCCCCACCATCGACTACCTTCTGGATAAGGGCGCATCGGTGATTTTAATGAGCCACCGTGGTCGCCCCAAGGGCACCTACGACGAAGCTTTTTCCATGGAGCCCGTGTTGAAGGCGGCGGAAAAAGTGCTGGATCACAAGATCATTCCCATGTTCTCCGGCGCCGTGGTGGACGAAAATGTGCTCCGCATGGCCCGTGAATTGAAACCGGGTGAGATCGGCCTTTTGGAAAATCTGCGCTTCAGAAACGAAGAAAAGAAAAACGACGACACATTTGCCGATGAGCTGGCCTCTCTCGCCGACTGCTACGTCAACGACGCCTTCGGCACGGCCCACCGTGCCCACGCATCCAATGTGGGCATCGTGAAGAAATTGCCCGCCGCTTTAGGCTTTTTAATGGGCAAGGAAGTGCGGGTGCTTTCCGATTTAATCGAAAAACCCAAGCGTCCCTTTATGGCGATATTAGGCGGCGCCAAGGTGAGCGATAAAATTTCCGTTATCGACAATTTAATGAATGTGGTGGACGAGATCTTTATCGTCGGCGCCATGGCCAACACCTTCCTTTTGGCGAAGGGCCACGACATGGGCGCATCCCTCGTGGAAGCCGACGAAGTGGATCACGCCAAGGAACTCATGGCCAAGGCCGAGAAAAAAGGCGTGGCGTTGAATCTCCCCGTGGATTTGGTCGTTGCCAAGGGCATCGACCAACCGAAGACCGCCCGCACTGCGTCTTTGGACGATATTCAGGCCGACGAAATGGCTTTGGATATCGGCGAAGAAACGGTGAAGGCTTACGGCGAAGGATTGAAGCAAGCCAAGTCCGTTGTGTGGAACGGGCCGGCCGGGGTCTTTGAAACGGCCCCCTTCGATAAGGGCACCGTGGCCCTGGCGAAAATCCTCGGCGATTTAGATGCCGAAGTGGTTATCGGCGGCGGCGATTCCGCGGCGGCCATTAAGCAGGCTGGCCTGGAAGATGCGATGAGCCACATCTCCTCCGGCGGCGGCGCCAGCTTGGAATTTTTGGAAGGAAAAGTCCTTCCCGCCATTGCCGTCATGGAAGAGGTGTAAGATGAGACGCTTGTTAATTGCCGGAAACTGGAAAATGAACACCACCGTAGGCGAAGGCGAAGCTTTGGCCGAAGCCCTTCGGGACGTGGACACAAATTCCTTGGACGTCCTCGTGGCCCCGCCTTTTACCCATATCGACCGGGTGGCCAGGGCACTTGAGGGCACAAAGGTATTCATCGGCGCGCAAAATGTCTCCGAAGACACTTACGGCGCCCACACCGGGGAGATTGCGGCGGAAATGCTCGCGGATCTTTCCGTGGACTACGTCATCGTGGGGCACAGCGAATGCCGTGGCCGCGGCGAAGAAGACGCCACCGTGGCGAAAAAAGCCGCCCGCGCATTGGATGCGGGGCTTCTTCCCATTATCTGCTTCGGCGAAAGCGAAGAAATCTACGGATCCGAGGGGCGCGTGGACTTTTTAAAGAAACAAGTAGAAGCTTCCCTTGAGGGAATTAAAGATTTAGATAAAATTACTTTGGCCTACGAACCCATTTGGGCCATCGGCACGGGTAAAACCGCCGATGCCGCCGATGCCGATGAAGTGATCGGCCAGGTGCGGGCCGCTCTGGATCCCGCCATTCGGGATAAAGTGCGGATTCTCTACGGCGGAAGCGTAAAGTCTTCCAATGTGGCGGGCTTTGTGGCGACGGAAAACATCGACGGCGTACTCGTCGGCGGCGCCAGCTTAAAGGCCGACGAATTTAAGGCCATCGTTCGGGAGGCGTCCCATGGTTAAGCCCATGCTTTTGGCCATATTGGACGGCTTGGGCCTCGCCGAAGCGGGGCCGAACAATGCTTTTTACATGGCCGATACGCCCTTTTTAGATAGCCTTATGGAAAAAGGCTACGGCAAGCTCGAGGCATCCGGCGAAGCTGTGGGCCTGCCCGCGGGGCAAATGG
The DNA here is from genome assembly GCF_025566985.1 of Aedoeadaptatus acetigenes. Lineage (NCBI taxonomy): Bacteria > Bacillati > Bacillota > Tissierellia > Tissierellales > Peptoniphilaceae > Aedoeadaptatus > Aedoeadaptatus acetigenes. The sequence continues at coordinate 79,265 of NZ_JAOQJD010000004.1, read as the reverse complement.
GAAATTCCGAAGTGGGCCACACGAATATCGGTGCCGGCCGCATCGTGTATCAGGAGCTCACCCGCATTACGAAAGATGCGAAGGACGGCACATTGGCCGAAAATGTGGTGCTGAAAGAAGCCTTTGATAAGGCGAAGGAATCGGCCCTCCATTTGGTGGGCCTGCTCTCCGACGGCGGCGTCCACTCCCATCGGGACCATCTCTACGCTCTGATTCAATTGGCGAAGGCGGCGGGTGTGGAAAAAATCTATATCCACGCGATCTTAGACGGCCGGGACGTGGCCCCGACGGCGGCGTGGGAAGAAGTGAAGGCCCTTCAGGCCAAGCTGGACGAATGGGGCACCGGGGAGATCGTGAGCCTCGTGGGCCGCTACTACGCCATGGACCGGGACAATCGCTGGGAACGGGTGGAAAAAGCCTACGACCTCTTTACATCGGGCGTGGGCCGCGCATACAATGATTTCGATTCGGTCTTTGCCCTTTCCTATTCGGCGGACAACACCGACGAATTTTTCGAGCCCGCTTATCTTGAGCGGGATAACAAGGCCGTGGGCCGCATGGAAGACGGCGACGTGTTCTTGTTCTACAATTTCCGCCCGGACCGGGCCAGAGAAATCGTGCGTACCTTTGCCGATGAAGCATTCGATCAATTCGAGCGAAAGGTCTATCCCTCCATGCACGTGGTCACCATGATCGACTACGACGACACGATCCCCAACACCCACGTGATCTATCCCAAGGAAGAAATTAAAGACACCTTCGGCGAAGTCCTGTCTCGGGAAGGCCTGAAGCAGCTGCGCATCGCCGAGACGGAAAAATACGCCCACGTCACTTTCTTTTTAAACGGCGGCAGGGAAAATCCCCTGAAAGGGGAGTACCGCATTTTAATTCCCTCGCCGAAAGTGGCCACCTACGATTTGGAACCGGGGATGCGGGCGGAGCTGGTGAGCAGCCACTTAATCAACGCCATCGAAAAGGATCTAGCCGATGTCTACATCGTGAACTATGCCAACCCCGACATGGTGGGCCACACGGGAAATCTCGATGCGGCCATTCAAGCCGTGGGCGTGGTGGACAAATGCCTTGAATCCGTTGTGGGCGCCATTGGCAAAAAAGGCGGACGGGCTCTGATTACGGCGGATCACGGCAATTGCGACGTGATGAAGGACGGGGCGGGAAATCCCGTCACCTCCCACACCACCAATCCCGTGTTCCTCATTCCCGTGGGATTTGAACGCGAACTGAATGACGGCGTCCTCGCCGACATCGCCCCCACCATGTTGGAGGAGCTGAATATAAAACAACCCGAGGCCATGACCGGCCGCAGTTTATGGAAATAAGGAGCAAATATGAGCAGCATTATTGAAGTTTATGGTCGCGAAGTTTTAGACAGCCGCGGAAACCCCACGGTGGAAGTGGAAGTGTACACGGCGGCCGGCGGTTTCGGACGGGCCATCGTTCCCTCCGGCGCCAGCACCGGCGCCTACGAAGCCATCGAATTGCGCGACGGCGACGATCGCTACATGGGCAAGGGCGTGGAAAATGCCGTGGCCCACGTGAACGAAGTCATCGCACAGGAAATTCTCGGCTACGACGTCTTGGATCAATTGGGCATCGACGAAGCTCTCTTGGACTTGGACGGCACGGAAAACAAGGCGAAGCTCGGGGCCAATGCCATTTTAGGCGTGTCTCTCGCCGTGGCCAAGGCCGCTGCAGACGAATTGGGCCTACCCCTGTATCAATACATCGGCGGCGTCGGCGCCCGCACCTTGCCCGTACCCATGATGAATATTTTAAATGGCGGGGAACACGCCGATAACAATGTGGACATTCAGGAATTTATGATTATGCCCGTAGGCGCAGAAAGCTTTAAAGAAGGCCTGCGCATGGGCGCCGAAGTGTACCACCATCTGAAAAAGGTCATTAAATCCAAGGGCCTTTCCACCGGCGTCGGCGACGAAGGCGGTTTCGCCCCCGACTTAAAGAGCAATGTGGAAGCTTTGGAACTCATCGTGGAAGCCGTGAAAGAAGCGGGTCTCGTGCCGGGAGAAGACATCGTCTTTGCCCTGGATGTGGCTGCATCGGAAATGTACGATAAAGACAAAAAGGTCTACGTCTTAAAGGGCGAAGGCAAGGAGCTTACGGCGGAAGAAATGGTGGCCTGGTACGAAGACATAACGAGCCGCTTCCCCGTGAAGAGCATCGAAGACGGGCTGGACGAAGACGATTGGGAAGGCTGGAAAATGCTCACCGAACGCCTGGGCGAGAAGATTCAATTGGTAGGCGACGATTTATTCGTCACCAATGTGAAGCGCCTGGCGCGGGGCATTGAAGAAGGCGTGGGCAATTCCATTTTGATCAAGCTCAATCAAATCGGCAGCCTGAGCGAAACCATCGATGCCGTGAACATGGCCCACAGAGCCTCCATGACGGCGGTGATCAGTCACCGAAGCGGCGAAACGGAAGATGCCACCATCGCCGATTTGGCCGTGGCCTTAAACACGGGACAAATTAAAACCGGCGCGCCGGCGAGAACCGATCGCGTCGCCAAGTACAATCAACTCCTTCGCATCGAAGATGAATTGGGCGAACTGGCCCGCTACGAGGGAAGAAATCTGTTTAGATAAGAGGACATTATGATTTTATATTTAATGCGACACGGCAAGGCGGAAGATGTGGCTTCCCGCGACGAAGAGCGCGCCTTGACCAAAGAAGGGATTTTTCAAGCGGAAGACACGGCGGAAGCCTTTTTGAGACGGGAATGGCCCCTGCCTCAAAAAATCATCGCTTCGGAATACAAGCGCGCCGTGGAAACGGCGGAAGTTATGGCGGAAAAACTGGGCGTTCACGACGTGAAGATCGTGAGCTACAAAGACGCCACCCGCTGGAGAAATATGAAGACCTATATTACCGACGAGCCCATTTTATTTATCGCCCATCAACCCTCTTTGGGCTACATTATCGAAGAGGTCACCGGTGAAGTCATGCCTGTGAGAAAAGCGAGCCTTCACAAAATCGAATACGATCCCATCGTGGACAAGGGCATCTATGTAGACAAAATTGAAAGGGTGAGATCGTGAATTACGCCCATACCTGCATACGGGTAAAGGATCTGGAGGCTTCCATCGCCTTTTACGAAAAGGCCCTGGGCTATCATGTGACGCGGGAAAAAGATCACACCGCCGACGGCTTTAAGCTGGTGTATTTGGCCCTTGAAGGGGACAAGGCGGAGCTTGAGCTCACCTACAATATCGGCCACGGCGCCTACGACATCGGCGACGGCTACGGCCACGTGGCCGTGGAAAGCGACGATTTGGAGGCGGACCACGCCCGAATGAAGGCGGAAGGCTTCGATGTAACGGAGCTGATGGGCCTGCCCGGCGAGGTGCCCCGCTACTTTTTCGTCACGGATCCCGACGGCTACAAGACGGAAGTGATTCGCCGAGGGATTTAAGGACAAAAGCCGCAAACCGTGGTTTGCGACGGCTTTAAATATGATACAATAAGAACGCTCGGAGTGTATGCTCCCGGCGTTCTATTTGTATATAGAGGACGCAGGTCCTTTCAATAAATCAGCAGAAGTAAGGGGAGAATATTTTTGGAAAAAATCGTCGTGGAAAAAAGTCCCGCCCTCAAGGGGCGCGTGCGCATCAGCGGAGCGAAAAATGCGGCTCTGCCTATTTTGGCCGCCTGCCTTTTGGGTACGGAGGACATTTATTTAGAAGAAGTGCCTGAGCTTCAGGACGTGCACATTATGTGTCAGGTGCTGGAGGCCTTGGGCAGCGAAGTGGAGGTCTTGGGGAAAGGCAAGCTCAAGATTAATTCGGCGCATCTGAAGGAATACAAGACGCCTTTTGAATTGATGAATAAAATGCGGGCCTCTTTTCTCGTCATGGGGCCTTTGCTCGCCCGCATGGGCAAGACGGAAAACTCCCTCCCGGGGGGTTGCTCCATCGGCGCGAGGCCCATCGATTACCACTTAAAGGGCTTCCGCGCATTGGGGGCGGAAATTCACGAGGACTTGGGAAACATTACGGCCTCCTGCGACGAGCTCGTGGGCGAAAAGATCTATCTGGACTTCCCCTCCGTGGGAGCCACAGAAAATATTATGATGGCGGCGGTCTTGGCCAAGGGTGAAACGGTCATCGACAATGCGGCCAAGGAGCCGGAGATCGTGGATCTTTCCAATTTCCTTCGAAAGCTCGGGGCGAAAGTTACCGGCGCCGGCACCTCCACCATTCGAATCGTCGGCGTGGACCGTTTAGGCGGCGCCCGCCACGCCATTATTCCCGACCGCATCGAAGCAGGCACCTTTATGGTGGCGGCGGCCATTACCGGGGGCGATGTGCTCGTGGAAAATGTCATTACCAATCACATCAAGCCCGTGATCGCCAAGCTCAAGGAATCCGGCGCCGAAGTCATCGAAGAAGGGGAGAACGTCCGCGTCATCGGCCGGCCCCTTCCCGAGGCCATCGACATTAAGACCCTGCCCTATCCCGGATTTCCCACGGACATGCAGGCCCAGTTTATGGCCTACATGACTCAGTGCAAGGGCAGCAATGTGGCCATCGAAACGGTGTTTGAAAACCGCTTTATGCACGTGGAAGAATTTGAAAAAATGGGGGCCGATATAAAAATCGACGGCCGAAGCGCCGTGGTCATCGGTCCGAAGCGCCTGCACGGCGCCCACGTCCGCGCCAGCGATTTGCGCGCCGGTGCGGCACTGATTCTCGTCGGCCTCGTGGCGGAAGGCAAGACCCATATTCACGACATCTACCACATCGACCGGGGCTACGAAGACATCGAAGAGAAATTCAGAAACCTCGGCGCCGTCATTTCCCGAGTGGAAAGTGAAGAGATATAATAGAAATTTTGATTCCCTAACTTTTCTTTCGGGTATACTTCACTCAAACCATGTACAGTCTTAACGAAACCATGATGAAAGGGAAGTGATCGCTCATGAAGAAAAAATTTGTGGCAGTTGCCCTGGCTATGACCATGCTGCTCACGGCCTGCGGCGGCGGTGGCGGCGGCGGCGCGAAGACGGCGGAAAAAGACAAGGATACCCTGGTCATCGCCCAAGCCTCCGATGCCGAGTCCATGGACCCGACCATTCAAAACAGTATTTACGCCGAAAACATTATTAAGCAAATTTACGATCCTCTGGTGGTTCGTAAACCCGACGGCACCATGGAAAATCGCCTGGCGGAATCCATTGAACAGCCCGACGACGTCACTTACGTGATCAAGCTGAAAGAAGGCGTGAAGTTTTCCAACGGCGAAGACTTTACCTCTGAAGACGTGGCCTACACCTTAAACCGCGTGGCCCAATCGGACGCCTACGGCTATATTTTCGGCCAAATCGATCCGAACAGCTACGACACCTCGGATCCTCACGTCATTAAATTTAAATTGAAGGCACCGGATGCCACCTTTACGGCGGCTCTGGCCCACCCGGCAGCATCCATGGTAGACAAGACCACCACGGAAAAAGATCCGGAAGCTTTGGGAACCAATCCCGTGGGCACCGGCCCCTTTAAGCTGGACGACTGGAAGAAGCTGGACAACACCGCCCTCAGCTACAATGAAAACTACTGGGGCGAAAAGCCGGCCTTCACGAAAATGGTCTTCCGCATTATTCCGGAAGACGCCAACCGCGTCATCGAATTGGACAGCGGACAGGCGGACATCGCCATGGAAGTTGCTCCCAACGACGCATCCAAAGTAGAAGAAAATAAAGATCTCGCCCTCTACACGAAGCTGGACAACTCCGTTCACTTTATCGGCCTCACCGTGGACCGAGGCATTTTCAAGGATCCGAAGGCCAGAGAAGCCATGACCTACGCCTTGGATATGCAGGCCATTATCGACGCCGTATACATGGGCCACGGCAAGATCGCTACGGGACCTGTGAACCCGAACATTCCCTACTCCATTTCCGATTCGATTAAGCCCGAAAAGCGGGACATCGAAAAGGCCAAGGCCCTCTTGAAAGAAGCCGGGGTCAAGGAAGGGGATGCGATCAAGCTCTACGTTCACGACCAACAAGACCGCAAGGACATGGCCACGATCATTCAATCGCAATTGGCCGAAGTCGGCCTGAAGGTCGAAATCAACGCCATGGAATGGAACGCCTACATGTCCGCCCTCGGCAAGGCCGACCACGAACACGATATGTTCATTATGAGCTGGTCGCCTTCCATTGTGGATCCCCACTATCCCCTCTACGCCACCTACGCCACGGCGAAAAAAGGCGTGGGCCCGAACTTTATGTTCTACGGCAATCCTGCATTGGATGCTTTAATCGAAAAAGGTCTGCAGGCGTCTGGTGAGGATCGGGCGGTCATTTACAAAGAAGCCCAAGAGTTGGTTGTTAAAGAACACCCTGCCATCTTCGCCCTTTACGGCGAGCAAATTATCGGCGCGCAAAAGTACATTAAAAACTTCGAGCCCGATCCCTGCGGTAGCAACGAGTTTTACCACATTACGTTTGAATAAACCACGACGATAAAGGCTCCTTCGGGAGTCTTTATTACATAAATGAATGGAAAGGGGAGAGCATGAGCAAATTTATCCTTCGACGACTCCTACTCATGGTGCCCACCATGTTGGGCGTCAGCTTCATTATTTTCGGCCTCCTGTACCTGACCCCCGGCGACGCGGCGGTGGCCAAGTTGGGACAACAGGCGCCTCCGGAAGCCATCGAGGCCTATCGGGAAAAGTTGGGGCTGAACGATCCCTTTATCGTGCAGTACGGCCGCTACATGAAAGGCGCCCTTCACGGGGATTTGGGCAAGAGCTATCTCTCCGGCGCCGATGTGGGGGACACGCTGAGAGAATACTTTCCCGCCACGGTCAAGCTCACGGTCTTTTCTCTGGCCGTGGCCGTGATCTTCGGAATTTTATTCGGCGTCTTAAGTGCCGTGTACAAGTATTCATGGATCGACAAGATCTCCATGTTTTTCGGCATGATCGGCCTGTCCATGCCCATCTTCTGGTCGGGGATGCTTTTCATTCTCCTGTTTTCCGTGAAATTGGGCTGGTTGCCCTCCTCGGGGTTGCGCTCCTTTAAACACTTGATTCTGCCGGGCTTCGCTCTCGGGTTTCAATCCATGGCCGTCATTATGCGCCAAACCCGCTCCTCCATGCTGGAGGTATTGAGCAGGGACTACATTCGCACGGCCCGCTCCAAAGGGCTGAGGGAACGCTACATTCTCTTCGTTCACGCCTTGAAAAACGCCATGATTCCCGTGCTCACCAGCGCCGGGCTTTTGACCGGCTCCTTAATCGGCGGCAGCGTCTTAACGGAAACCATCTTCTCCATTCCGGGCATCGGCCGCCACATGGTGCAAAGTATTTCCGCCCAGGACTACCCCATGATTTTAGGGGCGGTGCTCTTAATTTCCCTATCCTACTGCGTGCTCAATCTCATCGTGGACATTCTCTACGGCTTCTTGGATCCCCGCGTGCGCAGTCAGTACCAATAAGGAGGCCCTATGATTTCAAAACAATCCAGATTCTACGACCTCCTTCGCCTGTTTAAGAAAAATAAAATGGCCGTCATGGGCTTTGTGATTATCGCGGTGATGATTGCTGTGGCAATTTTTGCGCCGCTGATCGCCACCCAGGTTCCCTACGAGCAAAATCTCGCCAATCGCTTCCAGTCGCCCTCGAGCCAACACTTCTTCGGCACGGATAATTTCGGCCGGGATATTTTTTCCAATGTGGTTTACGGGGCGCGGATTTCCCTTTTCATCGGCTTTCTCGCAACGATCCTCTCCGTGATCTTCGGCACCGTCATCGGCGCCGTGGCGGGCTTTTTCGGCGGCGGCGTGGACAATGTGCTCATGCGCCTCGTGGATATTATTCTCTCCATTCCGTCCTTGATCTTGGCCATCGCCATTTCCACCGTACTGGGCACGGGGATTCGCAATTTGATTCTCGCCGTGTCCCTTTCGGGGATTACGAATTACGCCCGCATCGTCAGGGCCAGCGTGCTCTCGGTGAAGGAGCAGGAATACGTGGAGGCGGCGAAAATCGGCGGCGCATCCAACTTCCGCCTGATCTTCCGCCACATTCTGCCCAACTGCTTGGGCCCCATCATTGTTCAGGCCACACTGGGCGTGGGCACCTCCATTTTGCAGGCGGCAAGCTTGAGCTTTATCGGCTTGGGCGTGCAACCGCCGACGCCGGAATGGGGCGGCATGCTTTCCCAAGGCAGAAGCTACATTCAAGACTATCCGCACATGACCATTTTTCCGGGTCTCGCCATCGCCCTCACGATTTTTTCTCTGAATCTTTTCGGCGACGGCTTGCGAGACGCGCTGGATGCAACGCAAAGGGGCTAATATGTCGAAACTCATTGAATTTAACAATCTGCATACGACCTTTTTCACCGATTCCGGCCCGGTTCACGCCGTCAACGGCGTCACCTTCTCCATCGAAGAAGGCTCCACCACCGCCGTGGTGGGAGAAAGCGGCAGCGGAAAGAGCGTCACGGCCCTGTCCCTTATGGGGCTTTTGCCGAGGCCTTACGGGAAGATCGAAGAGGGCGACATCCTCTACAAGGGCAAAAGCATTTTATCCATGGAAAAAGAAGAGCGGCGCATGCTCCGCAGCCGAGATCTGGCCATGATCTTTCAAGAGCCCATGACCAGTTTGAATCTGGCGCTGAAGATCGGCTTTCAAATCGAGGAAGTCTACCGCCGCATCATGGGCCTTTCCAAGGCAGAAGCGAAGAAAAAAGCCGTGGAAATGCTGGAGATGGTGGAGATTAAAGACGCCGAAAACAAGGCGCGCGCCTATCCCCACGAACTTTCCGGCGGCCAACGGCAGCGGGTCATGATCGCCATGGCATTGGCTTCTTCGCCGAAGCTTTTAATCGCCGACGAGCCCACCACGGCTCTGGATGTCACCATTCAAAAAGAAGTGCTGGAGCTTATGGAGAGTCTGCAGCGGGAAATGGGCACGGCCATTATGCTCATTACCCACGATCTCGGCGTGGTGGCTCAAATGGCCGACGACGTAGTGGTTATGTACGGGGGCAGGGTCATGGAAAAATCCGACGTGTGCACGATTTTCGACCGGCCCCTTCATCCCTATACCATCGGGCTTTTGCGGGCGCGGCCCACGCTTGAAAATCGCGGGGAAAAACTCTACAACATTCCCGGCAATGTGCCGCCGCCGTCGGAAATGGAAGGGCACTGCCCCTTCTACTCCCGCTGCGACAAGCGTATGGACATCTGCGGCAGGGAAGTGCCGCGCTTGAGGGAACACAGGCCGGGCCAATGTGTCGCCTGTTTCCTCTACGAAGGGGAGGCGTGCTGTGACTGATCTGTTGACATTAAATCACGTAGTAAAGAAATTTCCCGTGGGAAGAAAAGCTCTGTTCTCCAAAGAACGAAAGATGTTTACCGCCATCGACGACGTGTCCTTTACATTAGGCGAAAAGGAAACCCTGGGCATCGTCGGGGAAAGCGGCAGCGGCAAATCCACTTTGGCCCGCTGCATCTTGGGCCTCTATCCCGACGCCGAAGGAGAGATCCTCTACAAGGGCCGGGACGTGCTGAAGGCCGATGCGAAAGAGTTGAAGGCCATTCGCCGGGACGTGCAGATGATTTTTCAGGATCCGTACAGTTCCCTGAATCCTCAAATGACCGCCGAGGAAATCGTCATGGAGCCTTTGAGGAATTTGGGCGGCGAAAACATTCGCGAAAAAGCCCGGGAGACCTTGAGTCTCTGCGGCCTATCAAAAGCCCACTTCGGCCGCTTTCCCCACGAATTTTCCGGTGGCCAGCGGCAGCGCATCGGCGTGGCCCGAGCCCTGGTGGTGGAGCCTACATTGATTTTGGCCGATGAGCCCACCTCGGCACTGGACGTGTCCATTCAGGCCCAAATCATCAATTTATTGGAAGAGCTGCAGGAGGAGCGAAATTTAAGCTACCTCTTTATCTCCCACGACATCGCCGTGGTGGAACACATCGCCGATCGCATCGGCGTCATGTACCGCGGCCAATTGGTAGAGATCAACGACCGGGACAGCATTATGGAAAATCCTCGAGACGACTACACGAAAAAGCTCCTCTCGGCGGTGCCGCCCATGGATCCCCACTGCAAATAAATGAATGCACCGACTCCCCGCGGAAACTGTTTCGCCGAGGGCCGGTGCATTTTTGTTATAATGGTGAAAAAGGAGGGGCCTCTTGAAGAAATTATCGAGAAAAAAACTTGTCCTGTGGATTCTTCTTCTGATGTGGTTGATTCCCACGGCTTATAGCCTAAACACGAAAAATCCCGAGGGAACCAATATCTCCGGCGAATTTTCTCCGGCGGAGGCGGAATTTATTTACGACTTGAGCTATGTAAAAGACGGCAAGAAAGTGCACGAGCAGAAAATTTTTGATCGGGAGATGGAAATAATTCGCGAGGCCAAGGAATTTCTCATGGTGGATTTTTTCCTCTTTAACGCCACCTACGATCAGGACGTGGACTGTCCGAAACAGGTGGCGGCCATGACGGACCTCTTAATCGAAAAGAAGAGAGAAAATCCCGCCATGCCCATTTTGTTTGTGACAGACCCGATTAACAACTTCTACGGCGCCTACGAAGAGGCCAATATAAAGCGGCTGAAAGACGCCGGCATCGAGGTGGTGGTCACGGATCTAAATCGCATGCGTGATTCCAATCCCCTGTTCTCCGGCATTTACCGCGCCTACATGCAGTGGTTTGGCACGGCGGGGAATGGCCGCGTGAAAAATTTCTTCGCCAAAGAAGGGGAGAAGGTGACGGTGCGCTCCGTCTTGAAGCTTTTGAATTTCAAGGGCAATCACCGAAAAGTGGTGATTTCCGAGAAAGAAGCCATGGTGGCTTCCGCCAATCCCCACGATCCCAGCGCCTACCACTCCAATGTGGCCGTCCTCTTCCGCGGGAAGGTCGTGGAGGATTTGATTCGCTCAGAAAGCATCTTTTATAAAGCGATTCCTCCTGTTGTGAAAGAGTATAAGGCGGAGGAAGTCTCGTCGCCGGATCGGCTGAAAGTGATCACCGAAGGGAAGATCTACGACGCCATTTCTGAAAACATCAACAAGTGCGAAAAAGGCGATAAGATCAACATCGGCATTTTCTATTTGTCGGAATTTCGCTTGCTTAAGGATTTGGAGGCGGCGGCCAATCGGGGCGTGGATGTAAAGATCGTCGCCGACTTAAACAAAGACGCCTTCGGTCTGGAGAAAAACGGCGCCCCCAATCGGCCGGCACTGAGCGAGCTGAAGGAAAAGGCCCCGAGCACGCAGATCCGCTGGTACAACACACAGGGCGAGCAGTACCATACGAAAATGATTTACTTCGATTTTAAAGAAGAAAAGCCTCTCGCGATTTTAGGGAGCGGCAATTTCACCCGCAGGAATTTGGACAACTACAATTTGGAAACGGATGTGGCTGTGGAAATGGAGCGCAATTCCCCCATGCATCGGGCTATGGAGGATTACTTCCGCCGCATTTGGACCAATGAGGGCGGGGAGTACACCTTGCCCTTTGAAGAATATAAGGACGAGCGGGTGCTCATTCGCCCATTGTGGAAATTCCAGGAGGCCACGGGCCTTTGCACCTGGTAAAGGTGTTAAAAAAGAACCGGAGACGTGATTTGTCTCCGGTTTTTGAATGGAAAAAATTCGTTTTTTTGTTATTCCACTACGGAAATGGTGCCGTCGCAGCGTTTTTCCGTGCCGCCGATGTAGACTTTTCGATCGCGGTCGTAGAGCATGTATTGGCCCCGACCCATGTCCAGATCGTGGGGCGGGCGAATCACTCGGTGGCCGCGGCGAATCAATTCCTCAACGGCATCCGCGTCGTAATCCTCTTCCACGACGAGGTCTTTATTCCCCGTCCACATAAAGCGGGGCGCGTCCAGGGCCGCCTGGGGATTTCTGCCGTAGCGCAGGAGCTGAAGGAGGGTTTGCACGTGGCCCTGTGGCTGCATAAAGCCGCCCATGACCCCGAAGGCGCCGTAGGGCTTGCCTTCCTTCGTTAAAAAGCCCGGGATAATCGTGTGGTAGGGGCGTTTGCCCCCGGCCAAACAATTGTCGTGGCCTTCTTCGAATGTAAAATTTAAGAGGCGGTTGTTTAGTGAAATCCCCGTTTCCGGTACGACGATGCCCGCCCCGAAGCCGTCGTAATTGGATTGAATCATAGAAACCATATTGCCATCCTTATCGCCCGCGCAGAAATAGACCGTGGAGCGATCCAAGGGATTGCCGTAGCGCACGATTTCTGCCTCCTCGCCCATGGCGTCGCTGCATTTTTGAAGGTAATCGGGATTTAAAAGATCCTCCGGGGAGAAGGACATGAATTCGGGATCGGCCACGTATTTCGCCGCGTCGGTCATGGCCCGCTTTATGGCCTCGGCGATGACGTGGGCGCTCTTGCCGTCGTCGGGGGACGTGGGCTTGTGCTTTAAAATCTCCAGGGCCATGAGGACGGAAATGCCTTGGCCGTTGGGGGGAAGCTCCCACACCTCAGCCCCTTCGAAGGAAAGGGAGAGGGGTTTTACTTCCAATGTTTCCTGCGTCGCCAAATCGCTTTTTCTCATAAAGCCGCCGTATTTTTTCATGAAAGCTTCAATTTTTTCCGCAATGGTGCCTTTGTAAAAAGCGACCCCGCCGTCTTCTGCGATGGATTTTAATGTGCGGGTCATGTCCGGAAAAGTAATCACATCCCCCGCCTTCGGCGCCTCGCCTTTAAAAGAAAACTGCGCCCAAAAAGCGTCGTAAAGATGGCCGAGATTGGCCTTTCTTTTTTCGAGCTCCATGGCCCAAAGCCGCGCCACGGTGGGGGAGAGGACGAAGCCTTTCTCGGCGTATTCTATAGCCGGGGCCAGTACCTCTTTAAAGGGCAGGCGGCCGTGTTTTTTGTGAATGTCCGTCCAGGCGCGCACGGCGCCGGGAACGCCTGGGGCTTCGATGCCGAAATCGGGCATGGCATCGTAGCCTTTCGCCTTCATGGCGGCGAGGGAAATGGCGGCAGGGCTTTTGCCGCTGCCGTTGTAGCCGCAGAGCACATCGTTCATGGCGACGATGGCGAAAAGATCGCTTCCGAGGCCGTTGGAGGTGGGCTCGACCACCACCTGGGCGGCGGCCATGGCGATGGCGGCGTCCACGGCGTTGCCTCCTGCTTCTAAAATCTTTCGGCCCGCCGCGGCAGCCGAGGGATTGGATGCCAGGGCCATGGCGCGGCCGTAGGTTAAACTGCGTTTCGACGAATAGGGATGGGTTTGATTCAATGGCTTCACTCCTTTAAGAAAAGTATAGCCTTTTAATTGGAAACTGACCAGTAAAATGCGTAAAACAAGCCTTTTCGCGGCAGCTTCTAATTGCATTACAGAATGGATTATGTTAGGATAGTAATGTTATTGATAGATAGTTTGGATCGAGGAGGTGTTAGTTTGACTACATTTATCAGCATTATAGTCGCCCTGTCGGCCATCGCAACCATTTGCGCCGTCGTCGTACAGGAATCCAATCAAGTGGGCTTGGGTACCTTAGACGGTAGCTCGCCGTCGTCGGAATGGGGCTCCAATCGCGGGACCAGCCGCAAGGAAATGCTCAAGCGCATTACGATGGTTTCGTCGACAATCTTTTTTGTCGCTACTATTTTACTCGTCGCAGTTACGAAATAATCAGGAGGAATCATGGATATTAATATTTTATTCATCGCTCCTATCGTCGGTATTATAGCTATTTTATTCGGTCTTATGAAATCTTCCTACGTAGGAAAGCAAGATCCGGGTAACGATCGGATGAAAGAAATCTCCGGCTATATCCACGAAGGAGCCATGGCCTTTTTACAACGGGAATACAAGGCGCTGGTCGTCTTCGTCGTCGTATTGGCCGCCGTTTTAACATTCGCTATCGGTTGGCGCACCGCGATTTGCTTTATCGTCGGCGCCATCTTCTCCGTAACCGCCGGCTACATCGGCATGAACACGGCCACCAAGGCCAATGTTCGTACCGCCAACGCCGCCCACAAAAAGGGCATGGCGGCAGCTCTGGACATCGCCTTCTCCGGCGGTGCCGTTATGGGCCTTGTCGTCGTCGGTTTAGGTATTTTAGGGATTTCCGTCTTCTACCTGTGGTTCGGCGATGCTGAAATCATCACCGGCTTCTCCTTAGGGGCATCGTCCATCGCCCTTTTCGCCCGTGTCGGCGGCGGTATCTACACCAAAGCTGCAGACGTCGGTGCCGACTTGGTCGGTAAAGTCGAAGCAGGTATCCCGGAAGACGACCCGAGAAACCCGGCCGTTATCGCCGATAACGTTGGCGACAATGTCGGCGACGTAGCTGGTATGGGTGCCGACTTATTCGAATCCTATGTCGGCGCACTGCTTTCCGTCATTACCTTAGGCTTCTTGGCCGCTCAAGACAAGGGGATCCAATACGGCCTTTCCATCGCCGTCATCGGTATTATTGCATCGATTATTTCCATGTTCTTCGTAAAAGGCGACAAGAACCCGCAAAAAGCATTGAACATGGGCACCTATATTGCATCCGGCGTCACCATTATCGTCTCCGGCATTATTGCAAACATGATTTTCGGCGAACTCACCTTGTTCTGGCCCGTCATCATCGGCGTCTGCGTCGGCTTGATTATTTCCAAGATCACCGAATACTACACCGCCGACGAATATAAGCCCGTTCAACGGATCGCACACGAATCCGAAACCGGCGCATCCACAAACATCATCGCCGGCCTTTCCGTGGGCATGATGTCCACCGTAGGCCCGATCATCGTTTTGGCTATCGGCATCATCGCCGCATACGCTTTAGGCGGCGGCCACATCAACCCGGTCTTCGGCCTGTATAGTATTGCTTTGGCCGCTGTGGGTATGTTGGCTACCACCGCATCCACCATCGCCGTCGACGCTTACGGCCCCATCGCCGACAACGCCGGCGGGATCGCCGAAATGTGTGAACTCCCCGAAGAAGTCCGCGATATTACCGACTCCTTAGACTCCGTCGGTAACACCACGGCCGCCATCGGCAAGGGCTTCGCCATCGGTTCCGCAGCCCTCACGGCACTTTCTTTGTTCGTTTCCTACATTCAAGCCACGGGCCTTGCAGGCATCGACATTTCCAAGCCCGGCGTTATCGCAGGGACCTTCATCGGCGGCATGTTGCCCTTCGCCTTCTCCGCATTAACCATGAGCGCGGTGGGCAACGCGGCAACGGCCATGATCGAAGAAGTACGTCGTCAATTTAAAGACATCCCCGGCATCATGGAAGGAAAAGCGACTCCGGAATACGCAAAATGCGTCGACATTTCCACTACTGCTGCATTAAGAGAAATGATCGTTCCCGGCATCATCGCTGTTGTTGTTCCCTTAGTCGTCGGCTTCTTCTTAGGTACGGAAGCTTTAGGCGGCTTGCAAGCAGGTGCACTGGTTACCGGCGTCTTAATGGCTATCTTTATGAGTAATGCCGGCGGCGCTTGGGACAATGCCAAGAAATTCATCGAAGGCGGCGCCCACGGCGGCAAAGGCTCCGATGCACACAAAGCGGCCGTTACCGGCGATACCGTCGGCGACCCCTTCAAGGATACGTCCGGTCCGAGTTTGAACATCTTGATCAAACTGATCACCATCGTTTCCTTGGTCTTCGCACCGCTCTTTGTACAATTCGGCGGCATCTTTATGTAGTCGATCCAACTCGATCAAATTATTGGACAACTCGCTTCGGCGAGTTGTTTTTTTGTGCGGAAAAACACGGCGCGAAGGGTATACTGAAAACAAGGATAAATTTCGGAGTAAAGAAAGAGGTGGAAGATGAAAAAGAGAAACGTGCTGGCCCTGGCTCTGGTCCTCATGGCCCTGCCCTCCGCGGCCTATGCCCAAAGAGATGTGAAGCTAGAGGTAAACGGAAAACCGGTGGTATCGACGCCCGCCGCCTTTATTTCCGCCAATCGCACCATGGTTCCCGTGCGCTTCGTGGCCGAAGCTCTGGACTATCAAGTGCTGTGGAACGAGGGTAGCCGCGACATCCTGCTGACGAAGATGGATTTCGATACGAACAAACCGGTACAGGCCATGGTTTTGAAAACGGACGCGGCGAAAGCCCTCCTCATCGCCAAGGAAGATGTGGACGCCTTTTACGGGGCGACGACGCGGCTTGAATTCCAACCGGCCGATGTCAAGGAATACATTGATCGGGCCGAAGCCGTAGAATTGGAAACGAAGCCTATCATCAAAGAAAATCGCACCTTTATTCCTCTTCGGGCCGTGGTGGAACTTTTCGATCAAAAAATTTCCTGGGACGACGGGACTTCCACGGTATCCATCGAGGGAAAGGTGGCCAAGACCGACGAGGAAATTGCCGGGGCATGGATGTACAGCAAATTGCCGGCGGAATACAAAAAGCCGCCCTTTAAATTGATCGACTCCATGTTAAGCGACCGCGACGCTTTGGCGAAGAAGCATATCTACGCCTACGATGTCATCGAAGATCACCCGGATCACATCGTGACCGTCGCCCGTTACCGCCTGGATTTAAACGCGAGCGTATTTTACAAATACGACGCGGCGGAAGATGTGTGGGTACGGGATCCTGAGTTAAACAAATAAACACGACGCCCTCTCGCCGAGAGGGTGTTTTTATGTCAGTCGAAAGAAAAGGCGGCGCGCCATCTGATCTTGACATTCTTTGACTATAAACGTATACTGAAATCAGATAGGAGGCAGTTATGGCACGTCTTAGCAATCATATCGAAGATTATCTGCGTGCCCTTTTGCTGGAAAGGGAAGGGCAGATCGAAATAAAGCGAAATGTTTTGGCGGAGCATTTTAATTGTGCCCCGAGCCAAATAAATTACGTCCTCACCACCCGCTTCACGCCGGTGCAGGGATTTTTCGTGGAGTCCCGGCGGGGCGGCGGCGGTTTCATTCGCATCGTCCAGGTAGAAATCAAGAGCGACGCCGAGTTCTACGACCGGCTCACGGAAGCTGTGGGAAAAAGCATTACCCAATCCAAGGCCAATCAAATTTTGGACACCCTGGAGGAGATGGATTACATGACGGAAAATGAGCATCATCTCTTGGGACTTACGCTTTCCGATCGTGCCTTGGCGGTGGCCTCGGACAAACGAAACGCCCTGCGGGCCGATCTTTTACAAAATATCCTATTGGGTATCTTTTCTTAAGGAGGTGCACCATGCTTTGCGAACACTGTCATGAAAATGAAGCGAAAATAACCTACACCGTGGTGGAAGGAAACGCCATGCGGCAAAAGCACGTGTGCCCCTCTTGCTTCCAGGAATTTTTGGCGAAGCAATTTCCGTCCTCGCAAATTCCGCCTGTGGACATTCAGCCCATGATTCAGGAGCTGCTCTCGCTGTTTCACGGAAAAGATGAGGGCGTGGAAGACGACAGGCGCTGCCCCGTGTGCGGGCGGAGTTTAAAAGAGTTTCGAAAGACGGGGATGTTCGGCTGCGACAGCTGCTACGACACTTTTGCCGAAGAACTCAAGGCACTCCTGCCCCGCATGCAGGGGGCCGAACGTCACGAGGGAGCCATGCCCGAAGCCTTCAGAAAGGATCGGGAGGCATCTGAGAAAGAGCAGGCGCTCAAAGAACGCCTGGACGCTGCCGTGGCGGAAGAGCGCTACGAAGATGCGGCCCTCTTGCGGGATGAGATCAAGGCCATAAAGGATGAGCGCCATGGATAAAGATCAAATTTTACTCACATCCCGCATTCGCCTGGCGCGAAACATCGAGGGCTATCCCTATCCCGGGGCCATGACCTTGGATCAAGCCGAGGAACTTCGGGAAAAGATCACCGATACCCTTCACGAACACGAAGATCTTTGGACTCTCTACCAATTAAAAGACGGGTCTTTGAAAAATCTCTACGATTTGGAAGAGAATTTAATCAGCATGGCCCTGTTAAAAAACAGAGACCGCGGCGCCTATTTCCTCGCAGACGATCACCGCTCCGTCATGATGATGGAGGAAGATCATCTGCGGATTCAGGCCATGAAAAAGGGCTTTCACCTAGACGAAGAATACGACACCGTGGCCGCACTGGCCCGCTTCTTCGAGGAAAAGCTCCCCGTGTCCTATCACGAAGAGCTGGGCTATTTAACGGCCTGCCCGAGCAATGTAGGCACGGGCCTGAGGGCCGGTTGCATGCTGCATCTCCCGGCCCTGGACACCTTGGGCATGGATAAAATCGAGCGCTCCATTACCCGCATGGGCTTTGTCCTTCGGGGCATGCGCGGGGAAGGCTCGAAAATCGTGGGGCACATGTATCAACTTTCAAACGAGCGCACACTGGGCCTCAGCGAAGAGGAATTTTTAAAGCGGGCCAAGTCCATTTCTCAGGAAGTGGCGGCTCTTGAGCGCATTAAGCGCAAGGAAATGTATTTGGATCACTTAATCGAGCTGGAGGACATGGCGCGGCGCAGCTACGGCATTTTGCGCAACGCCCGCATCATTACCTTCGAAGAGACTATGCTCCACCTAAGCCACATGAAGCTCGGGATCGATCTGTCCGTCTTAAAACCCATGCGTGACTTCGATCTTTACGATGCGGTGATCCACATGGGCAAGGCCCATCTGCAAATGGAGCGGGAAAGTTTTCTCGACGACAGGAGCAGCAATATTTACCGCGCCAACAAGGTGCGTCGATTTATAAAGGAGGTATTTTAATGGCAATGTTCGGAAAATTCACCGAAAAAAGTCAACGGGCCATGGTTTTCGCCCAGTCGGAAGCCAGGGAACAAGGCCATTCATATATAGGAAGCGAGCACATTTTGCTCGGCATATTAAAAGAACCGGGAGGCGCCTCGTCGATTTTGGGCCAGGTGGCCGTCAACTACGAGCGGGCGAAAGACGCCATTGCGGAAATCGTGGCGCCGGAAGATACGACGGTGACCTCCCTCACCTACACGCCCCGCACGAAAAAAATCTTTGAGCTGGCTCTGGAGATCGCAAACGAGCTCGGCCACAATTACATTGGCACGGAACACTTGCTTCTCGCCATCTTGCGGGAAGGCAAGGGCGTGGCGGTGTTGGCCCTCAAGAATTTAGGCATCGACATTACGGTCCTCGAGCGAAGCATCTACATGGCCATCCGTAAGGTGGAAGGGAAAAATCCCGACGCCGAGGACTTGGAATCGGAAAGCGCCTTGGAAGAGTTCGGCTACAATCTAAACGACCGGGCCCGCCAGGGAAAGATCGATCCCGTGATCGGAAGAAAAGACGAAATCGAGCGCATCATTCAAGTCTTGGTGCGCCGCACGAAAAACAATCCCGTCTTAATCGGGGAGCCCGGCGTGGGGAAAACCGCCATCGCCGAAGGCCTGGCCCAACGCATCGTGGAAGGCAATGTGCCGGAGATTATTAAGGACAAGGAAATCTACACCCTGGACGTCTCCGCTTTAATCGCCGGGGCCAAGTACCGCGGCGACTTCGAAGAGCGGCTGAAAGATGTTATCGCCGAAGTGGAAGACCGGGAAGATGTGATCCTCTTTATCGACGAGATTCACGTGGTTATCGGGGCCGGCGGCGCGGAAGGGGCCATGGACGCCTCCAATATTTTAAAGCCCACCCTCACCAAGGGCGAGCTGCAAATCATCGGCGCCACCACCATCGACGAGTACCGCAAACACATCGAAAAAGACACGGCCTTCGAGCGCCGGCTCATGCCCATTATGGTGGAAGAGCCCTCGGTGGAAGACACGATCTTGATTTTAAAGGGCCTCCGGGATAAATACGAAGCCCACCACAATGTGAAGATTACCGACGAAGCCCTGGCGGCGGCTGCGGAACTTTCCCACCGCTACATTAACGACCGCTTCCTGCCGGATAAGGCCATCGACTTAATCGACGAAGCGGCGAGCAAATTGCGCGTGGAAAACTTTAAGAGCCCCAACGCCTTAAAAGAATTGGAAGACGAGCTGAAGAAGCTTTCCAAGGAAAAGGAAGAGGCGGTCACGTCGCAAAACTTCGAAGAAGCGGCGAAGGTGCGGGATCAGGAGAAAAAGGTAAAAGAAGCCTTGGACGATGAAAAGAAGCATTGGGACAAGGAAAAGCACAGCCAAAACATGACCGTGGACGAGGAAGAAATCGCAGAAATCGTGAGCAAGTGGAGCGGCGTGCCCGTGACCACTATGAATGCGGAAGAAAGCGAGCGCCTGGTCCATTTGGAAGACGAGCTGAACGGTCAGGTCATCGGCCAGCCCCAAGCGGTGGAAGCCGTCTCCCGTGCCATTAAGCGGGCCCGCGTGGGCTTAAAGAGCGCCGACAAACCCATCGGCAGCTTTATCTTCGTCGGCCCCACCGGCGTCGGAAAGACCTATTTGGCCAAGAGTTTGGCGAAATCCCTCTTCGGCGACGAAAGCGCCATGATTCGCGTGGACATGAGCGAGTACATGGAAAAACACACCGTTTCCCGATTGGTCGGTTCGCCTCCGGGCTACGTGGGCTACGACGAAGGGGGCCAGCTCACGGAAGCCGTGCGCAGAAAGCCTTACTCCGTCGTGCTCTTCGACGAAATCGAAAAGGCCCACCCCGACGTGTTTAATATCCTCCTTCAAATTTTAGACGACGGCCGCCTCACCGACGGTCAGGGTCGCACGGTGGATTTTAAAAACACCGTGTTGATCATGACCAGCAATGTGGGCGCCACCTTGCTGAAAAAGCAAAACACCATGGGCTTCGGCGCGCCGGATGAAGGCAACGTGAAGGGCTACGACAAAATGGTGGAAACCATTCAGGGCCGCCTGAAGGAAACCTTCCGTCCGGAATTTTTAAACCGCATCGACGAAATCATCGTCTTCAAGTATTTGGAAAAAGAACAAGTGAAGGAAATTGTGAAGCTCATGCTTCGGGATCTTCAAACCCGCCTGGAAGACAACGACTTTTCCGTCACCTTCGCCGACGCCGTGGTGGACTACATCGGCAAAGAAGGCTTCGACGAAGAATACGGCGCCCGCCCCTTGGTGCGCTCCATTCGCAAGAACATCGAAGACCGCCTGGCCGACGAGATCCTCTCCGGCAAGGTGCATAAGGAAAAGGCCATTCACATCGACGTGGAAGAGGACGGTCTCACCTTCGAAGAGGAAAAAGTGGCGGAGACCGTAGGCAATGAAGCATAAGGCCTATTGCTGCACGAGCTGCGGCTACAAAAGCGCCGGCTACTTCAGCAAGTGCCCGAACTGCGGCGAGTGGAACACCTTCGAAGAAGTGTCGGAGGAAAAGAAATCCGGCGGCCGCACCACAGCCCATCGCACAGCTCGGCGGCTGAAAGATGTATCCGGGGAAAACAAGCGGCGACTGAAAAGCGGCATGGAAGAATTCGACCGGGTCATGGGCGGCGGCATCGTGGAAGACGGGGTGAGTATTCTGGCGGCGAAACCCGGCGCCGGAAAATCCACCATTCTCTTTCAAATTGCAAACGCCTTGGCCGAGGAGGGCCACCGGGTGCTCTACGCCTCCGGGGAAGAGAGCGAGAGCCAAATCAAAATGCGGGCGGAGCGCATCGCCCCGGCCATCGCCGAAAATATCTGGATCTACGCCGGCACCTCCATGGACGATGTGTGCCACTGGATTGAGGATGTAGACGCCGACATCATCATTTTGGACAGCATTCAGACCTTCACCTTGGAGGAATTTCCCGCCCGGGCCGGCACCCCCACACAAACCATGGAGTGCGCCAATCGTCTGGTGGACATGGCGAAAAACACGAAAAAGCCCAAGGTCGTCTTTATCGTGGGTCAACTCACGAAACAGGATTCTCTCGCCGGCGTGCGGGCACTGGAGCATTTAGTGGACACGGTGCTTTTCATCGATCACGAAATGCAAGACGAGCTGCGCATCCTTCAGGCCACGAAGAATCGCTTCGGCTCCACGGGAGAAATGGGCTTTTTCAAAATGACCGAAGGGGGCATGATCTCCATCGACAATCCCTCCGCCCACTTTATGACCGCGCGGGCGGCGGGGAGAGAAGTGCCGGGCAGCGCCATGTGCATCGTGCGGGAAGGCACCCGCAGCATGATCGTGGAGGTCGAGAGCCTGGTGTCGAAAAGCTTCACCCCCTATCCCCAGCGCATCTCCGAATGTTTGCGCAGAGAACAGCTGGGCGTCCTCCTCTCTATTTTGGAAGAGCGGGGCGGCATGGGTCTTTACGACAAAAACGTCGTGGTGAAGACCACGGGGAATTTGCGACTAAAAGAAGGGGCCGCCAATTTAGGCACCCTCCTTTCCATTGCATCGGCCGTGGCCAATCGCCCCATCCCGGGCAATGTACTTTTTATCGGCGACGTGGGCCTTACCGGCGAGTTGAAACAAGTGCCGGCCATGACGAGCCGCATCAAAGAGGCCGTGCGCATGGGCTTTGAAACCATCTACACGCCGCCTCTTACCGCCGATCAAAAAATCGAAGGCATAACCCTACGAGAGCGCCGGCTCTTATCCGACGTGATCAAAGATCTATTAAAATAAAGGATGAAATCATGAACAATATGGAACAATTCGCGAACGCCTCGTCGTCGAACACGGCGCTCTTTGCCGGCGTCGGCATCATTACCGTCATCGCCTGGTGGAAACTCTTTTCCAAAGCGGGCTTTTCCGGCATCCTGGCCATTATTCCCATCGTGAATTTGGCCGTGGCGTCGAAAATCGTCTTCGACAGCTACTGGTACACTCTGCTCTTTGCCGTGCCCGTCGTCAATGTCGTTTACGCCGCCGTCCTCAATTACAAAATGATGAAATACTTCGAGTGCAGCACACTCCTCGCCGTTCTCGCCATCTTCTTCCCCTTCTTTTTGCTCTTTCCCGCCTTCGGAAGCAACGAGTACCACGGACCGGCGACAAATGTATAAAAAAACGCCCTTATTCTTCGGAATAGGGGCATTTTTATTGAGTGAGAGAAATTTCGGGCAAAGAAAAACACGGGTAAGCTTTCGCCTACCTGTGTTTTTGCATCATGAATGAAATTACAGCTTGACGTCTTTCAAGATTCGGCTCATGGGCGGAATAAGGACGCCGACGATAATGGCGGAAACGGTGATTTGCAGCACATTTCCCGGAATATTGGCCAAGGGGACCAAGAGGGATTTGAACATAATGGCTTCGCCGATGTAGTAGGTGAGCACTTTGACGACAGTGACCAAAACGGCAGCGAGGACGTAGCGGCTTAAGCGGAAGTCCCGAGTGTTTAGGGTGGCCATAATATAACCCATAATCAGTGCGGAGATCACCGTCATCGGCGACCAAGCCACCCAACCGCTGGTCAGATCGAAGAGGCCCATGCCTAAAGCGCCGGATAACATACCCACCCGCTTGGAAAAAAAGATGCAGGCGATAAAAAAGGGCACATTCCCCAAGTGGATCAGGCCGCCGTTGGGGGCGAAGGGCAATTGGATTTTCACGAGCCACGTAAAGACGTAGACCAGGGCGATAAATAGGGCCGTGAACACCAATTCACGGACAGAGTATTCTTTCATTGTATGTATACCTCCTAATTCATCATTAAGTATACTAGAGATCGGCATACTTTTAAACGCTTTTACCTGTATTTTTCTGAAGGAATACAAAAAAATGATCGGCGGGAGCGCCTCCGAAGGTTTGGACCGGGCGGGGGGTATAAACAAAAGAGAAATACGGCGTCAAAGAAATGAAGTGTTTGGTTATTTGGAGATAGATCCTCGAAATGAAGGAGGCGCAGAATGAAATCACTGAAGCGAATCGGCTTTCTCGCTCTGATGATCGGCCTGGGATTTTTGTGGCAATTCATCGGCGTGCGCTATGCCGAAGATGTGAGCGGGCCCGATATGTACGCCGCCCAATGGACCTTCCGCCTGGCCTTTTTGTTTATCGAAGGGCTGCTGGCCTATGGCTTTATCGCCCACATGGGCAGGGGAGAAAAAATTCTGTGGGGCTTTGGACTTTTGGTCTTTAGCTTGCTCGGCGTGTATTTGGCTTTTTCGGGAAATGAGAAGATGTTTGGCTGGATCGTGATCATGTGGTACAACGAGCCGCCCTTCTCGTTTCTCGGTAGTCTCTTGCTCCTAAGCGGGATCATGGACGGAAAAAAGAAAGGGGCATAGAAAGAATAGTATGTAAAACAAATCGAGCAAGCGAAATGCTTACTCGATTAGGTCCAACTTTATGGGGTCACTCTACAGAAAATGGTCTTTTTTATTACTTATTTTATTCCAATGACTAAAGTATCTCGTACAGCTTCACCTACTTCGGTCGAGATAGTTTCAAAGTTATTGATTTTCAATATCCTTTCGATTTGGGCGAAGATTCGTTGAATAAGCCGAAAATGTCCACTGGTAATTTAAATAACACGAATGACAGCTTCATAATTAGAAAAATCTTCCAGTTGGACAGATAATCCCAACTCTCCCCATCTGTATTCGAGAATATGATGAATCTCGTCTTTACTCAACCTATCAAATTCATGGGCAAAACCTATTCTCGAGTAGAGTTGAGGATAACGAGTCAATCGCTTTTCTATACCCGGCATTCCAATAAAGATCATAGTCACATTTTTTGGTCATATCTCTATGAACAACTTGTAAAGCATTTCGATCATTTTCTGTTAGATTAGTTATTTTCTTTTATCGCATAAGATTTCTAACTGTTCCGCGATTCCATTAAGAACAGATTGTTTTTAATCAATGGTAAAGTTGAGTTAGAATCAACTCAATTTTTGCTTTGAAACGATTATTCATAAAGTAGAAATATAGAATCTGAATAACCAATAATACTAAGGCAATCAGAATAGTTTGCTTCCATATGGAGGCTGCGAGTAAATAGGATAACATGTTAACCGCAAAAATCGTATTGACTATCGCAAATAGAACGGGTGCAAAGAATAAGATCGTAAATTGCCTGCGTTGCACTTCTTGGATTTTATTAATAGACAATCCAATTTTATAGAGGTTAGTATATGTGGGACTAGATCCTCTAATATTACTTAATAGACGGAAATAAATTAAGCTTCCCGCCGCAAGAATAAAGATTACACTTAGCATAATCCCAATATACGTTAAAACTTGATACGTATATCTTTCTAAATCAACTCTTTCAATTTTTTGTATCAAGAGAAAATCATTGCCTTCAGAACGACCGGACCCTAAAACTTCTCTATTAACTGTTGATGCTTGCCTTGCTTGCTCATCTGTAGTAGTGTCTGAAAAATGATACAAAAAGGCTGTTTGCGTATGTTCGAATATTTGTGATAATTGGCTAAAAAGCTCATTATTCACTACATAAATGTTACTGTAACGGTAAGAATCAAAAATGTTCGGGCGATTATCGACGCTAGTAATTATTACATTATCAGTTATAGAAATTTTTTCTTGAGAATCTCCATTTGATAATGTTACCGCCTCATTGCCAGTCAGTTCTATCTTTTCATTCTCATTAGACACACTATTGTAGTCTTCTTGAGAAATGACAATCTCTTTCGATTGATTGTCTTTTTGTAAAATAGGTACACTATTTAATTGAAAAGATATGCCGGCTTCACTAAGGTTAGAACTAATAAACTCTATGTTTTCCTCTTCTTTTTCATTCGGTTGAAACGAAAAATAGGAAATATCAAAGGGAGTTGTTTCGGAAACTTCGTCAGCAGCAGTAGAGTTTAAGGCAATTGTTCCAATAGTAGTAATAAAAGCTACAGTTAATAGCAATGCTGAAATAAACATGGTTTTTGAATTACTGGATAATCGATACATTAACTCAGAAACCCATAATGCTCTCGTATCTTTCAGATAGTATTCTTCGTTTCTTCTTACTTTGTCTGTAAAATACTTAGAGAATTGAGTGAAAAATAAGAACATGCCAATTGTTACCAATCCGCCAATTAAAACATGTAATATATCTGAGTTTTGAAGAGTATTCAGCATATCAAATCCCTGTGGTATTAATCGATTGATTGGATGAATATTAGCTAGGGCGTATCCCAGGAGAATTAAGATTATAGCCGTAATAGATAAAAAACGATAATATGCTATACTTCCGTATTCATTCTGGTTTACATCTAATAGGTTATATATTGGTTTTTTTAATATAACTTGTGATCGGAAGAATGCAATCATAAAGAATAAAATACTAAAAGCAATAATCGTAACAACGATTGATTCCATAGGGAAATAAAAGGAGATTGAGCTTAGATTAATTATATTTGCCATCAACAAGACCAGTATATGTCCAAATGCTAACCCGAGAAGTATCCCCACTATTATAGATGAAAATCCAATTATCATATTTTCTATGATAATTAATCGACGCAGTTGTTTTTTCGACATTCCCATCATAAGTAAAACACCAAACATATTTTCACGTCTAGATAAAAATGAATTGATTGATAATCCTAAGAAGAATATAGCAAACAACACAACTATCACTTGAGCAGACCCCATAATGGTTGCAACTGCTCCCGGACCTTGATTAAGTTCGGGGTGAAACTGATTTACTGAAAAGATAAAAAAGACAAATACAGTAAACGTGCAACTTAGCCAATAGCCAATGTACGTTTCTTTATCCCTTAGTATATTATTTTTAGCAAAATCTCGGAGATTCATTCTACACACCTCCAATTACATTAAGAACATTGAGAATATTTTCTTGATATTCTATAAAATCGTTCCCTTTACGGATTTCATTATAAATTTTTCCGTCTTTTATAAATAGGACTCTCTGACTATAAGTTGCTGTCTTAACATCATGGGTTACCAAAAAAATAGACATTCCATAGTTACGGTTGAGATCTTCAAAAATTTTCATAACTTCGTCAGAATTAGCAGAATCCAAGTTTCCTGTCGGCTCGTCTGCCAGTAATAATTCCGGCTGATGAACAATTGCCCGTGCAATTGCTGTTCTTTGAGCCTGTCCTCCTGAAATTTCTTGCGTACGCTTATTTAATATATGAGAAATACCTAACGATTCAGCTACCTTCTCTGATTTTTCCTTCATAGATTCAACTTCCTCATTCTTAAACATCAAAGGTAGCATAATGTTTTCTCTTACTGTTAATGTTTCAACAAGGTTAAAGTCTTGAAAAACAAATCCTAATGTGCTTCGTCTAAATAATGCTGCTTCTTCATCATGAAGATTAGCTATGTTTTTTCCTGCAAGCAAAACACTTCCAGAGGTGGCAGGCAAAATACCAGAAATAACATTCAATAAAGTTGATTTTCCGCTTCCAGAAGGCCCCATAATGGCGACAAACTCACCCTTTTGAGTAGTTAAGGAAATATTATCCAGACCTCTCGACTTCACTACATCTCCATACACATGACTCACGTTATTTAGTTCTAATAAATTCATTCCTATCACTCCTTTATCCACATATTAAAAGATTTTTTTTGATTATAATATCGAGAAATATAAAAAAAGATGACAATTCTGTCACCTTTTCCTCTTAATCAAAATATATAGTGAATTTCGTTCCTTTTGACTGTTCAGACTCAACTTTAATCTTATGCCCTAATTGCTCTAAAATTTGTTTAACTAAATAAAGCCCTATACCCGATGAGGTATTATTAGTACGTCCGTTTTTTCCAGTAAAATACAAATCAAATATACGAGGAATATCTTCTTTTACAATTCCTATACCTGTATCACTAATATCTAAACAACACTTATTATCTATTTGCTTTATGTTAAAAATGATTTGATCTGTTGGATTAGAAAATTTTATAGCGTTATGGACTAATTGATCAAGGATAAAGTCTAACCATTTTTTATCACTTAGCACAGTTGGGACAGTATTTTCTATCTGGATTTTAGGAAATACATTCCTTTGAATAAACAATCGCTTGTTTTGGTTGATTACTCTATTTATACTTTCACTTAGGTTTATTGGCTCAATTTTCAAATCCCTGTCTACTGCCTCTAGCCTTGCTAAGTTCAAAATGTTGTTTAGTTGCTTATCTATTTGATCCAACTCAACTAATAGTTGCATGTTCTCTTCGTTATGCTTTCTGTTCTGCAATGTTAGACGCATTGAACTGATTTGAGATTTCATTTGGTGTACCCATTGAACGATATAAGTTCTCCACTCACTATTTTTATTTTTATAATTTTCGATTTCACTCAAGAATTGATTATAATTTTGATTTTCATGCTTAATAAATGAATCAGTGAACAAATCGATCCCTTGTAGCCTTTTTTTCATACTTTTTAAATTTGAAGACGGTATACTTAAGGTTTTATATACTGTAGCTTTCTTGTAATACCGTATGGTAAGAAATATAAAGAGAATGAACAAACATAATAAAAACATATAAATTATCAGTTGTGAACTAAGATAATCCCCACTTAACCAAATTATAAGCAGTATAAATATAAAATTAATCACATATAATAAAACAAAACTCACATGGTCCTTTATGAATAACTTCATCTACCATCTTCCTCTGCCACTAATTGATATCCAAAAGTCCGGATTGTCCGTATGCCAATAGGCAATTGATTATCGTCTATTTTTCTTCTGATTCTTCCTATATTTACATTCAAGGTATTTTCCTCCACGAAATTATTTTCATCCCATACTTCAAAAAACAATTCATCTCTTGATACAGAGTTAGGGTATTCTTCAATCAATTTTTTGAGTATTTTCAGTTCTGTAACAGACAAATCAATTTGATTCTCGCCAGCTAACAGCTGCTGTCTGTCCTTATCCAAGATAATATTGCCAACCTTTAATGTTTCATTTATAGTAATTGACGATAATTCTCCAAATGTACGTCGAAGCAAACTATTAATTTTTGCGATTAAAATTTCAACATCAAAAGGTTTGGTAATGTAATCATCTGCTCCATATTCAAGAGCCATAATTTGATCCATATTACTATCTCTTGAAGAAATTATCATAATAGGATTCGATGTTATTTTCCGGATTTTACGACACCAATAAAACCCATCATAGTAGGGTAAATTAATATCTAAAACTATTAAACTAGGTTTAGTGTCAACTACTATATCTTCGATGTTTTCAAAATCATCTAGAATAGAAGAACGAAAATTATATTTTTCTAACACATTCGTAATGCTTTTAGCTAAACCAAAATCATCTTCGATTATCAATATATTATATGCCAAATTATCGCCTTCTTACTTTCAAATCTTTATAACAGTTATTTTTTAGCCTTCTCAAAAATTTTGAATTTCCAACGAGCACTAATAAATTCACTTGTTAACCATTATAACAGTTTCTGTTCCCTATATATCAATTATTCTGTTTATGCAAAAGACCTCTTAAATTTAATGCAAAATAAAATCATATTTACAACTCATTTGGACCAACAGAAATCTCATATCTAGAGATTAAATCCACCAACATGACTATAGATGTAGATAGGTACAAAGTAAGGAATGGAAATGATTCAAACCCTGGAAATGTAACAGAAGAAAAAGAATCAGAGGTGGAAGATTTTATAGAGTGTTCAAAAATGGTTCTTGGTGTACTAGGATATAAACTATTTGTTGCTATAGGTGATAGAACACCAAAAGAATCAAGTAAAAATAATAATGGAGATAAAGAACTATTACTATATCTTTCCAGAAAAAGTGGCAAGTCAAATAGATTGATAGAGGGAAAATGTAAAAGAACAGATGAAGGTTTTGTAGTACTAAAAGATAGTGTGATAGAAATTATAGATTCTGCCATTCCAAAATCAACTAATGAACTGAGAAAGGAGTGCATAAATAAAAATAAGATTATTGATGGTAGAGTAAGCAAGAACTATATATTCAATAGTACATTCTACGCAGCTGCCTTTGTTTTTGGAACTGACGCACCTACGGAAAACTTCTTCAGTATTCTAAAAAGAGAAATCTACGTCGGACACGACTACCAAAGTCGGGGAGAACTCGAGCGAGCCATTGATCGCTTTATCCGCTACTACAATAACGATCGAATCAAAAAAGTTAGGAGGCTTGAGTCCGAAAGAGTACCTTGAACGCATGCAATCTGCACAAAAAGAATAGTATGTAAAACAAAATCGAGCAAGCGAAATGCTTACTCGATTAAGTCCAACTTTATGGGGTCAATCTATTCGGTTCTCTGCCTTTTCTTATTTTTTCCGTATCCAATGTTCTTCCGTGGCCTTATGGGTGATGGGTGTTGTCTCCACCAAGTCGAAATCATCCTTTAATGAGGGGATCTTCACATCGCCGCCGGAGCGGTAATTGACCCGGGTAATGTAGGCTTCCTCGATGCGGTGAAAGAGGGCCTGAATAATTCCCGCGCCGCCGACGAGATAGATTTTTCTGTCGCCGTAGGCCTTGAGTTTTTCGTCCAGCTCTTCTTCCGAGGAAAAGTAGAAGAGATCCTCTTCGTCGGGGAGATTTTTCCGCGTCATGACGCCGGTGATGCGATGGGGGAGCTTTCCCGCATTTTCCAAAGTCTTTCTGCCCATAAGAATCACCTGGCCTGTGGTGCGGGCCTTGAAGCGGGCCAAATCTTCCGGAATAAAAGTGATCTGCTTGCCGTCTTTTGCGATGGCGTTATCCAGATCGGCGAGAATCAAAAGAATCATCGAATGGTTTCCACCTTTGCGCTCATTTCCGCGGGATGAATGCGCGCCAGTTCCGCTCGTGCCCGATCCGGCGTTTCGGAAAAGATGCGTAATTGGCCTTCGGTTGCATCGTGACGCAAGTAGTTTTTCTCGAGCAGGTCTCGACGAAGCCCGGTGACGAATAGGTCGAAGACGTCGATTTTTGTAAGCTTTCTAGCAAGGGTTTCTTCCAAAAACTTTTCCATGGCGTCGGCCTGAGTGGAGAAGGGCACGTCGATGACGGCCAGAGTGTCGAAGGGATTTTCCTTTAAGGTGTCGATTTTTTCGGCGAAGCGGTTGTAGAAATCCGCATCCAAATGGTGGGCACCGCTGAGATTCTCCGCTTCCAGAACCATTTCCGCCGTGGAGAGGGAAGCGTTTTGTGAATCGAAGGCCGCCCGGTAGGCGTTGGCGGAAAATTCATCGGCCGTGCCGATCAAAAGAGCGGTTTTGCTCTTGCTCAGGCGATCGGCTTCGGCGGCGCATTTCGCCGGAAGATTGAAGTCGTCTAAAGGACGAAAGGCGCGGTTGCCGTAGAGGGACGGGGCGATAAAGGTGTATTTCCCCGTGCGGCGCTTGGTTTCCTTGGCAAAATCAAGCCAAGGGGCGTCGTCTCTTAAAAGATCCACGACGAAAAGATGCTCCTTGGGGAAGTGGTTGCGGATCACGGGAATCAATTCGAAATCTTTCGTGCCCATGGTGAAATACATAAGGGGCAAGTTTTGGCGATGCTCGAAAAGGGGAATGGGATTTTTCGTCTTTCCCGTCACCTTTTTTTCGAAATCCAAACGCATGCGGTCTTTCGGTCCGTGGTATTTGGACTTCGGTGTGAATCCGCAGGCTTCGTAGAAGGCGCGGGCGGAAAGGGGGCCTTCGGCGGTAAGGACCTGATCTTTCTCCAAACGGTTTTCCAAAAAGGCCAGCATCTGCTTGCCCAGGCCTTGGCGCTGTTTGTCGTAGGCCACGAGGATTTCCTCCACATGGAGGCCTTCTTCTGTCGTTTTCGTCACGGCGGCGCCGATTAAATGGTCGTCGTCGAAAAGGCCGTAGAGAATCTTGTCCCGGTCCCAGGTTTTTCGCGCCTCGTCGAAGGCTTCGTCGTAGGGATTAAATAGGATGTGTTTTCTCAGGGCGATGGCCGCCTCGTGGGCCGGCGAATCGTAGGCGATGGTATTCATGTAAATGGTCATGTCATCCTCCAAATAAAAAATACAGGGACTCGCCCTGTATTTTGCTTAGTCGTCTGTGGCTGTCTGACCCACTTCGGAAAAGTGATAGGTCCAATGGGTATGGACGAGGAAATCTTCCAGTTCTTCAATTTTGTTTTCGCGGAAAAGATCCGTAATGTGGGAGTGTTGTTGATTGGTGTCGTGTAAAAGCTTTTGAAATTCTTCGTTGCTGCCCATGTCGTGGCCTTGGCGAATGAAGCGCCGTTGGAGGCGGTCGATGGTGTTAATCAAGGTTTCATTGTGGGACTTTTCGATGTAGATATCGTGGAAGCGCTCTTGCAAAATGAAGTACTCGTCGAATTGGAAGCGGTCGATGTGAAAGTCCATGAGCTCAACTAAATCCTCCATGGATTTTAAATCTTCCGGGGTTAAATAGTTGGCGGCGAGTTCCGCAGCCAAGGCGTCTAAAGGTGCGAGAATGCGGTAGATATCTTCGCTTTCTTTTTTCGTGAGGGGCTTTACCCGAAAGCCTCTGCGGGGAGCGGAATCCAAAAAGCCGTCCGCGGCCAATTGAATTAACGCTTCGCGAACCGGCGTACGGGAGATGTTTAATTGCTGGCAGATGTCTTGTTCATTAACTTTTTCATTGGAATTAAGTTTGCCGAGACGGATTTGTTCGGCAATAAAATTATAAACGTGGTCCTTTAAAGATAAAAATTCCATTCTCTAACCTCCTTTAAAGACATTCTTTGAATACAATCATAACATCAGGAAAAAACAATGTCTACAATTTTCACTACTGTATACAATATGTATTAAGCAAAGGGTTTCCATAGCCTCAATTTTATAAAAATGCGTCGTCGGCCTCGGCCCGCGGCGGCTCCTATGGTATAATCAATTTTTAAGGGGGAAGCCATGGAGAAAGAATTTATTCGTATCGACGGGAAAAAGATTGCCGTTTACGACACAAAGACGGGAGATGATGTGGCCTTTGTCTTGCATGGTTGGGGCGCAAACATCGAATCGGTCATGCCCATTGTGAGCAGTCTGAAGGATCGCTACCGTGTCATTGCCTACGACAGCTTGGGCCACGGGGACAGTGACGAACCCGATGCGGTCATCGGCGGCGACGATTACGTGGATCTGTTGAAGAAGATCTACGATTACTACGGTATCGCCCGAGCCACCTGTATCGGCCATTCCTTCGGCGGAAAGACATTGACCGTCTTCGCCGCCCTCTATCCCGAAAAGGTGGACAAGCTGGTTTTGGTGGACGCCTCCGGTGTGTTGCCCAAGCGGTCTTTTACTTATTATAGGAAGGTTTACACCTTTAAGTTTTTGAAAAAGCTCTACAAATTGCTGTTTTTCTGGCAGGACACGGAGAAGGCCATGGCGCGCTTTTACAAGAAATTCGGCTCCGACGATTACAAGGCGGCGGACGGAATCATGCGCAAGGTTTTCGTGAAGGTGGTGAACGAGTCCACGGAAGAGTATTTCCCGCGGATTCAGACGGACACCCTGTTAATTTGGGGCGACGAAGACGACGCCACGCCCCTATCCATGGCGAAGGTGTTTGAAGAAAAAATCCCCGAAGCGGGTCTCGTGGTCCTGAAAGGCGGCCACTTCAGTTACCTCGACGCCTACGGCCAATTTGACGCCGTGTTGCGTTCATTTTTATAAGGAGTCTCTATGTATCATTCAGTTTCTTTCGTGATCTTTTTGGCCATTTACCTGGCGCTGAGCTTCGCGCTCTACAAGGTGTTTAACGAGCGGGCCCTCTATCCCCTGCACATGCTTCAGTTGGAAGGCTACAACGAAGGGGAATACAAGGCGTGGATTCGCGCAAACGGCGACAAGATTAAAGCGTTCCGCTACGCACCCACCTCGGAAAAGACGCCTCTGGTGATGACGGATCGGGCCACGCGGCTCTTTAATGTACATCGCTTATTGAATCGCCTGCTCCTCATTGTGGCGCTTCTAGCCTCCGTGGCCGCCTACGGTGTGTCGCCTACCTTGGCGACGGTGGTCTTTGCCATTTTCTGTGTGGGGATTTATTATTTCCAATACGCCATCTTGATTTATGCCAATCGCATCAATTATCCCAAGGAAATGAAGATCAATCAGGGCTTTTACGACGCGGCGCAGAAAAAGGTGCGGGATTTGAAGGAAAAGGGCCTGCAAGTGGTAGGCATTACGGGTAGTTTCGGCAAGACCTCCACGAAATTTATCACCTCCACCGTCCTTGAAGAGGCCTTTGTCGTGCAAAACACGCCTTCTTCTTACAACACGCCCATGGGCCTTTCCAAGGTCATCAACAACGAATTGGACGAAAAGGACGAGATCTTCCTCGCCGAGCTCGGCGCCAAAGAGCCCGGAGAAATCGCCGAAGTGGCGGAGCTGGTGCAACCCTCCATCGGGATTATTACCGCCATCGGGCCCACCCACATGCATCTGTTTAAGACTATCGAAAACATTCAAAAGACCAAGTACGAGCTCATCGAAGCCTTGGCCGACGACGACATCGCCATTTTTAATTACGACAACGACTACGTGAAGCCCTTGGCGGACAAGACGAAAAAACGCACCATTCGCTACGGCATGGAAGCCATCGACAAGCTGGATGTTTATGCGAAAGACATCGCCGTTCACGAGCGGGGCAGCTCCTTTACTTTGGGCTTTAAGGACAAGGGCGAGGTAAGGGCGGAAACGAAGCTTTTAGGCAAGCACAATATCTCCAATCTTCTCGCCGCTGCAAGCGTGGGCTACGTGTTGGGCATGGAGCCGGAGGCCGTGGCTCGTGGCATCGGCAAAGTGGAACCGGTGGAACACCGCCTGAACATCGTCGACGGGGGCACGGGGATCATCGTCATCGACGACGCCTTTAACTCCAATCCCGTAGGCGCCCGGGCGGCGCTGGATGTGCTCGGTCAATTCGAAAAGGGCAAGAAGATCATCGTCACCCCGGGCATGGTGGAACTCGGCGATATGGAAGAGGAAGAGAATTACAAACTGGGCAAGGAAATCGCAGGGGTCTGCGACGTGGCCATTCTCGTGGGCAAAAAGCGCACGGCGCCCATTCAAAAGGGCTTGATGGACGCGGGCTTTGGCGAAGAGAAGATGATCGTGGCGAAAAATCTCGATGAGGCCACGGCTTCCTTGGGCCATGTGGCCACAGTGGGCGACGTGGTGCTCTTCGAAAACGACCTTCCTGATTCCTACGACGAATAATATAGAAAGCGGCTTTCGGGCCGCTTTTTCTGTGCATCTTTTTTACGCAATCTTCACGGATCTTTATTATTCCCCGCGCCGTCTATGATAGAATAAAAAAAGAATTACCACGAAGGGAGAACGTGCATTATGAAAACAATCGCTGTATTTTTCGGCGGACGTAGTGTGGAACACGAAGTCAGCGTCATTACCGGCATGCAAGTGATCGAAAATTTAGATAAATCCAAATACGAGGCTGTGCCCGTCTACATCACCAAGGACGGCAAGTTTTTAGGCGGGGAAAGTCTGTCGAATTTCAAAACCTTTAAAGAGGGAAATTTCGATGACGCCTACGAGGTCTACTTTAAGGCAGGTCGAGGCGGAAAACTTTATAGACAAGTCGAGGAAAAAGGCGGCCTCTTTTCCAAAGGCGGCATGAAAGAAGAAGTCTACGCCGACGTGGACATGGTGTTTGTAGCCCTTCACGGCACCTTCGGCGAAGACGGATCCATTCAAGGCTATTTCGACACCATGGACATTCCCTACATCGGCTGCTCCACCCTCTCCGCCGCCGTGGGCATGGACAAAAAAATCATGAAAGACGTCTTCCGCGCCCATGATATTCCCGTCATGGAAGGGAAATGTTTTTATCGCCGCCAGTGGCGCGAAGAAAAAGACGATGTGAAAAAGGCCGTCGCCGAACTGGGCTATCCCGTTTTCGTGAAACCCGTAAACTTGGGCTCCTCCATCGGCATTACGAAGGTAAAAGAAGCCGCAGCGCTTGACGATGCCATGGATCTCGCCGCGAGCTACGACCGGAAGATCTTGGTCGAAAAGGCTGCGGAAAATCCCCGGGAAATCAACTGCGCCGTCATGGGCTACGCAGGAGACGTGATCGCATCGGCACTGGAAGAGCCCGTGGGCTGGAAGGATCTCTTGAGCTTCGACGACAAATACGTGGGCGGCGGCAAAAAGACCGGCCCGAGCAAGGGGAAGAATGCGAGAAACTGCCCGGCCGATGTGGACGAGGACTTAAAGAAAAAAATCGAAGACTTGGCGAAAAGCGCCTTTACCGCCATCGACGCCTGCGGCACGGCGCGGATCGACTTTCTCGTCACCGAAGCCGGTCCGGTGGTCAATGAAATCAACACCCTGCCGGGATCCATGGGCTTTTACTTGTGGGAGCCTGTGGGCATTCCCTTCGCCGAGCTGTTGAATCGAGTCATCGAACTGGGCGAAATTCGCGCAAAGGAACGCAAGGACACCACTTACAGCTACGAATCCAATTTGTTTACGAAAACCACCTACGGTAGCAAACTGTAAGCCAAAGGAGGCATTATGACTATTCGAGACCGGGTACTGGAGGCTTTGGAAAAAAACGACGGATTGAGCAAGCGGGAAATTTTCCGCGCCCTGGACGTCAACGACAATCTGCAAAAGGAAATGAAGGGCCTTTTAAAGGATATGGTAAAAGACGGCACCCTTTACCGGGACGAGGATAAAAATTACCACGCCAGCCTTCGCGTCGGACTCATGACCGGCACCTTCGAAGGCAACGACAAGGGCTTCGGCTTCTTCGTTCCCGACGACGAGGACATGGAGGATTTGTACATTCACCGCACCAAGGTAAACTCCGCCATGAACAAGGACCGGGTCCTCGTGGAAAAAATTCCCCCGAAGGATCCGGACAAGGGCGATGAAGGCCGCGTCGTCGCCGTGTTGGAGCGAGCCAATCACCGCATCGTAGGCGTTTTCGACGACGCCATGCGCTTCGGCTTCGTCACCCCCGACGACAAGAAAATTCCCGACGACATCTTCATTCCGAAAAAATGGAAAAACGGCGCGGAAGACGGCCAAAAAGTCGTGGTGGATATTGAAAAGTATCCGGAACCCAACAAAAAGGCCGAGGGGAAAATCGTGGAAGTTCTGGGCTATCCCGACGACAAAAACGTGGACATCCTCTCCATCGCCTACGCCATGGGCCTGGATCTGGAATTTCCGCGAGACGTCATCGAAGAGGCCGACGCCATTCCCCAAAAAGTGAGCCTTTCCGCCGTGGCCGGCAGGGAAGATTTCCGCGACGCGCCCACCTTTACCATCGACGGTGCCGATTCCAAGGACTTTGACGACGCTTTGAGCGTGCGGCCCATGAAAGGCGGCCATTGGGAAGTGGGCGTGCACATCGCCGACGTGGCGGAATACGTGCGGGCAAACAGCCCCCTGGACCGGGAGGCCCTCCATCGGGGCAACAGCGTGTATCTTTTAAGCGAAGTGCTTCCCATGCTCCCCAAGGCTCTCTCCAACGGTATCTGTTCCCTGAACGAAGGAGTGGATCGCCTCTGTTTAAGCGTGATCTTTGAATTAGATGACAAGGGCACGGTGTACAATTACCACATCGCCGAAACGGTGATCAACAGCGATCGCCGCCTGATCTACTCCAATGTCAGCGACTTTTTGGAAGACGGCAAGGTCCACGAATCCCTGGAGGATCTTACGGAAGAGCTCACGACCTTAAACACCATCGCCAAGAATCGCAAAAAAATGCGGGATAAGCGGGGAAATATTGACTTTTCCTTCGAAGAGCCGGCCATCGAGCTGGACGCCGACGGCCACCCCACCCACATCGGCCTGGTGGATCATCGGGACGCCAACGACTTAATCGAGGAATTTATGCTCCTCGCCAACGAAACCGTGTCGGAGGCCTACCACAAAAAGAAACTGCCCTTCCTCTACCGCATCCACGAAGAGCCGGATGCTGAAAAGCTCACCCTGTTAAACGCAGTGATTCGCCCCTTCGGCTACCACTTGGATCTCACCAAAGACGTTCATCCCAAGGACATTCAAAAGCTGACCTTGGCCTGCAAGGGAAAAGACGAAGAGGCATTGGTTCAAACCATGGTGCTTCGTAGCATGCAAAAGGCCCGCTACAGCGAGGAACTCGCCGGCCACTTCGGTCTCGCCGCCAAGTACTACTCCCACTTCACTTCGCCCATTCGCCGTTATGCGGATTTGACCATCCACCGGGTCATTAAGCAGGATCTGAACCACGTTCTGGACACGAAACTCATCGACCACTACAATAAAACTTTCCCGGACATTGCCGATCACATTTCCGCTACGGAAAAAATCGCCCAAGAAGCGGAGCGCAAGGTGGTGGATGTGAAGATGGCCCAATACATGGCCGATCACATCGGGGAAAGCTTCGACGCGAAAGTGTCGGGGATTACTTCATTCGGCATTTTCTGCGAACTGGACAACACGGTGGAAGGCCTCATCGGCTACGCCTCCATGGACGACTTCTATCGTTTCGACGAGGATCACTACGTGGCCGTGGGCGAGCGGACGAAAAAAAGCATTCACATGGGCGATCCCATGCGCATCGTCGTGGCCGGCGCCGATCCCATATTGGGGCGCATCGACTTTCAATTAGAGGAGGACGCCCGTGGCTAAAAAGAAGAATACCGGCGGAGACTATTTGGCAAACAATAAAAAAGCCTTTCACGAATACCACATCGGAACCACCTACGAGGCGGGCATCGCCTTGAAGGGGACGGAGGTAAAGAGCATTCGCAAGGGCAGTGTGGCTATAAAAGAAGCCTACTGCTCCATCGAAGGGGGCGAGATCTTCATCGAAGGCATGCACGTGGCCCCCTACGAACAAGGCAACCGCTTTAACTTGGATCCCTTGAGAAAGCGCAAGCTCCTTATGCACAAAAGAGAAATCGCCCAGCTGGCCAAGGCCACGGAGCAGGAGGGATTTACCATCGTGCCTTTGAACGTACACTTGACGCGGGGCCGAGTAAAGATTTCCATCGCCGAAGCCAAGGGCAAGAAGCTTCATGACAAACGGGAAGCCATGAAGAAACGGGACATTGAACGGGACTTAAAGCGCTACGTGGACCGGTAATGTTTAATTTTCTTTTCTTTCGGATATAAATGAAAAAAGCACAGTTTTGAGAAAGAAAAGGAGTTTCCCATGACGAAAAAAATCGGCTTAATCGTGGGCTCGCTCAGAAAAGAGTCCTGGAACAGAAAAGTCGCAGAAAAAGTGAAAGCCATGTTCCCGGAAGGCTATGAGGCTGAATTTATCGAAATCAGCGATCTGCCCTTATACAACGAAGACTACGAAAAAGAGAAAAACGAACCGGAAAGCTACGGCCGCTTCCGAAAAGAAGTGGAAGAAAAAGACGGCTACATTTTCTTTACGCCGGAATACAATCGTCTCTGCGCGCCGGCCATTAAAAACGCCATCGACGTGGCGAGCCGCCCCTATGGCAAGAGCAAATGGGGCACAAAGCCCGCGGCCGTCGTAAGCGCCAGCGTGGGCTCATCCGGCGGCATGGCGGCAAATTTCAGTTTGCGTCAAAATCTGATCTTCGTCGACCTCATTCCCCTGCAACAGCCGGAAGTGTATTTGGCCTCCGTTCACGAGCTCTTCGACAAAGAAGGGGCATTGGTCAAAGACACGGAAGACTTCCTGCAAGGCTTCGTCGATGCCTTTGTGACCCACGCGGAACGATTTTAAATGAATTCAAGAAGCCTGCTGAATGCGGGCTTTTCTTGTTTTAGGCGTGAATGAAAAGAAAAGTCAAACAAGGTCAAAAAACCTATTGCATTCCCTTGGGAAGGTGTTATAATGGAATCAAGGTCAAAGAAAGTCAACTGAGGTGATTTATGGAATATAAAGATTATTACAAGACATTGGGCGTGGATAAAAGCGCCGATCAAAAAACGATAAAAAAAGCCTTCCGCAAACTGGCGAAGCAATATCACCCGGACCTTCATCCCGACGACAAAAAGGCCCATGAAAAGTTTAAGGAAATCAACGAGGCCTACGAAGTTTTGTCCGATCCGAAGAAGAAGCAGACCTACGATCAATTCGGCAGTGCCGGCAATTTCTCCGGAGGCATGAATTTCGATCCGTCTCAATACGGCTACACCTACACCACCACCGGCGGGGCCGGCGACTTCAGCGATTTCTTCGATATGTTCTTCGGCGGCGCGAGCGCAGGCGCAGGCTCGAAGCGCAGAAGCACCACCTTCAATATGGGGGATATTTTCGGCGACCTCAAAGGCGGATCGCGGCGTAGCCACAAGCCGCAGCGCACCCAATACAGCACCGATCTCACCATCTCCATGGACGACGCCTTCAACGGCGTGAACCGGCAAGTGAGCCTGACCATCGGCGGAAAGGCCGTGGACATTCCCGTGAAAGTACCGGCGGGGATTACCGACGGAAAGAAGCTGAAGGTGCGCGGCGATAAATTCGGCGTCGACGGCGACATTCTCTTTAAGATTCACGTCACGGCACCGAAGGGCGTGGAAATTCACGGCCTGGACCTCGTCGTGGATCAGGCCATTTATCCCTGGCAAGCCTATTTCGGCGACAAGATCACCTGCGATCTCCCCGCCGGAAAGCTTCGCATTACCGTGCCCGAAAAGACCAAGGGCGGCCAAAAATTGCGCCTGGCCAAAAAAGGGCTGAAGGATTTAAAGGGCCACACCGGCGACGCCTACGTTCGCTTCGTGATCGTAAACCCGGAAAATTTAAGCGCGGAAGAAGAAGCGCTCTACAAACAATTAAGTGAAAAACACAAAAAATAAAGTAAAAATAATAAGCACGAAAGGAGTGCCATATGAAAATTGATAAATTTACACAAAAAAGCATGGCCGCGTTGGAAAGCGCGCAAAATTTGGCACAAGAATACGGAAACCCGGAGGTAGACGTCCTCCACTTAAATAAGGCCTTGGTATCCGACGACGAAGGCCTCATTCCCCGCGTATTAAGCTACATGGGCGTGGACGCCAAGGAAGTGGAAAACGCCTTGGACAGGGAAATCGGCCGCCTCTCGAAACAAACCGGCGCCAGCCCCCGCCTCTCAAGCGCCATGAACGGCGTCTTAACCGATGCACTGAAAGAAGCGAAACGCTTAAGCGACAGCTACGTCAGCGTGGAACACCTCTACCTGGCCATGATTAAAGGCGACGGGGTGAACAACAAGCGGATCTTTAGGGAATTCGGCATCGACGAAGACAGCTTTATGGGCGCCTTAAAAGAAATTCGCGGCAATCAACACGTGACCAGCGACAATCCCGAAGATACCTACGAGGCCTTGAACAAATTCGGCCGGGATTTAACGGCGGAAGCGGCCAAAGGAAAAATGGACCCGGTCATCGGCCGTGACGACGAAGTGCGCCACGTGATCCGCATCCTCTCCCGCCGCACGAAAAACAATCCCGTCTTAATCGGCGAGCCCGGCGTCGGGAAAACCGCCATCGTCGAAGGCTTGGCCCAACGAATCGTGGCGGGCGACGTCCCCGACGGCCTGAAGAACAAAACCGTCTTCTCCCTGGACATGGGGGCCTTAATCGCCGGGGCCAAGTACCGCGGCGAATTTGAAGAGCGACTGAAGGCCGTGTTAAACGAAGTGAAGAGCTCCGAAGGCGAAATCATCATGTTTATCGACGAAATTCACAACATCGTCGGCGCCGGAAAGAGCGAAGGGGCCATGGACGCGGGCAATCTCTTAAAGCCCATGCTCGCCAGAGGTGAACTCCACACCATCGGCGCCACCACCTTGGACGAGTACCGCAAGTACATCGAAAAAGATCCGGCCCTCGAGCGGCGCTTCCAAAAAGTGCAAGTGCAAGAGCCCACAGTGGAAGATACCATTTCCATTTTGCGCGGCCTGAAGGAAAAATACGAAATCTATCACGGCATTCGCATCTCCGACGGGGCCGTCATTCAATCGGCCCTGCTTTCCGATCGCTACATTACCGATCGCTTTTTGCCCGATAAGGCCATCGACCTCATGGACGAAGCCTGCGCCATGGTGCGCACGGAAATCGAGTCCATGCCCACGGAAATCGATGAAATCCGCCGCCGCATCCTCCAACTGGAAATCGAGCGGGAAGCCTTAAAGAAAGAAACCGACGAGGCCTCGAAAAAGCGCCTTGCCGCCTTGGAAGAAGAATTGGCCGAAGAAAAGGCCGATTACGACGCCCTCATCGCCCGTTGGGAAACGGAAAAGAAAGAGCTGGAAGGCGAAAAGAATATAAAAGAAGCCATCGACCGGGTGCGCCACGAAATCGAAGAAGCGGAACGCAACTACGATTTGGAAAAGCTCTCCGCCTTGAAATACGGCGAACTGCCTAAATTGGAAGAAGAGTTAAAGCAAGAGCAAACCAAAGAAAAAGGCGACGGAAAACTCATCAAAGAGGAAGTCACCGAAGAAGAAATCGCCGAAGTGGTGAGCAAGTGGACGGGCATTCCCGTGGCAAAGCTCGCCGAAACGGAGCGGGAAAAACTCCTCCACTTAGACGAGATCCTGAAAAAGCGCGTCGTGGGACAAGCCGATGCTACGAAAGCCGTAAGCGACGCCGTGCTCCGCGCGCGGGCCGGGCTCAAGGCGCAAAACCGCCCCATCGGAAGCTTTATCTTCTTAGGGCCCACCGGCGTAGGCAAAACGGAAACGGCCAAGGCCTTGACCGAAGCCCTCTTCGACGACGAACGGAACATGATTCGCATCGACATGAGCGAATACATGGAAAAGCACAGCGTCTCTCGCCTGGTCGGTTCGCCTCCGGGCTACGTGGGCTACGACGAAGGCGGCCAACTCACCGAGGCTGTGCGTAGAAAGCCCTACTCCGTCATCCTCTTCGACGAAATCGAAAAAGCCCACCGCGACGTCTTCAACATCCTCTTGCAAGTGTTGGACGACGGCCGCTTAACCGACAACCAAGGCCGCACCGTGGACTTTAAAAACACGGTCATCATCATGACCTCCAACATCGGTTCTCAAGACTTAATCGAAGGGGTTACGGAAGACGGCGCCATCTCCGAGGAAGCGAAAGATGCCGTAAACAGGGAAATGAAAGAACACTTCCGTCCGGAATTTTTAAACCGGGTGGATGAGATCGTCCTCTTTAAGCCCCTGTTGAAGGAAGAAATTGTCAGGATCATCGATACGGATCTCGCGGAAATCGAAAGCCGCCTGGAAGACAGAGATATTCACATCGCCGCCACCGACGAAGCCAAAGACAAAATCTTGTCGGAAGCCTACAATGTGCTCTACGGCGCACGGCCCGTGAAGCGCTATATACAAAACCACATCGAAACCAAACTCTCTCGCGCTCTCATTGCCGGAGACATTATGGACGGAGATCATTTGGAAATCGCCATCGACGGCGACGATTACGTCATCAGAAAATAAACCAAAGACAAAAACGCTCGAGAGATCTCGGGCGTTTTTTGCGTGGCGAAAGCCATATGGGGTATAGAATAGGAAGAATTGTGATGAAGTTGAAAGAAAAAAGGAGACTGGCAATGAAAGTGATCGAGTATTTACAAAACGCCAAAGTATTTTACGCAGCCACCACGGACGGGGATCAACCCCACGTTCGCCCCATTGGTTTCGTCATGGAATTTGAAGGCCAATTGGCTTTTTACACGGACAACCGCAAAAAAATGTGCAAACAATTGAAGGCCAATCCGAAAACGGAATTCTGCGCCCTGGACAGTAAGATGAATACCCTGCGCATCACCGGCGAAGCGAAATTCATCACTTCTCCGGAATCCAAAAAGGCTGCCTTGGAAGCCATGCCCATGTTGGCGAAAGCCGGTTACAGCGTGGAAGACGACGTCTTCGAAATCTACACCTTGGAAAATGTCAGCCTGTCCTACGCAAATATGGCGGGCAAACAATTAGACGGCATCGAACTGTAAAACATCGAACAAAAATCCCCTTTTCCGCGCGGAAAGGGGATTTTTTGGATGATAGGGTAAACGTCATGCCTTCCGTTTAATTTAAGGTCTCGCCAAAGGCCATAAGCTTTTCGGCAAAGGCGCGGGCTCTTTCTTTTACCTGCTCGTTCATAAAGGGTTCCTTGTAGGAACGCTGACGCTCGCCGTAGGCGCCGAGGAAATTTAATTTGTTGTGCTTCGCGTAGCGCCGAAGCCCTTCGACCAACAGATCCGAGGCCTTTTCCTCCGGATAGCCGAAGGTGGAGAGAAGGGCGATGGTTTTGCCCACCCAAAGAGAGGGCCCCATGGTTTCGCCGTAGTACTTGCACATGCCGTAGACCAAACGGTCCATGACAATTTTCATGGGCGGTGTACAATAGAAGGAATAAATCGGCGTGGCGAAAAGAATCAGATCGCTTTCGAGGGCCGCGTCGAAAATTTTCTGCATGTCGTCGTCGTGCACGCAGTGGAAGCTGTCGGTCACTCTTTGGCAGCGGCGGCAGGCGATGCAGCTTTTTAAATCCATGGTGTAGAGATCGAAGCGGGTGATCTCGACGGATTCGTCGAATCGTTCAGTGATTTTGTCCAGAAGCTGCGCCGTGTTTCCTCGAGGCCGGGGGCTTGCAAATAAAATTAAGAGTTTCATAGACACCGTCCTTTCCATTCGTATTTTATCACAGAGAG
The DNA here is from genome assembly GCF_025566985.1 of Aedoeadaptatus acetigenes. Taxonomy (NCBI): domain Bacteria; kingdom Bacillati; phylum Bacillota; class Tissierellia; order Tissierellales; family Peptoniphilaceae; genus Aedoeadaptatus; species Aedoeadaptatus acetigenes. The sequence continues at coordinate 34,902 of NZ_JAOQJD010000004.1, read as the reverse complement.
ATGCAATGAAAAAAGATAAGCCGCTCGTTATGTAAAGTTTTGAAAAAAGCCTTGCAATCGTAGGAATTTTCGGTTATTATAGCTGAGTTGCCAAAGTAAATACACGGGATGAAGGGCTTCGGCCTGCAAAAATCCCTGAAAAATGCCTAAATCCCTTGATTTCAGGTTCTTTTTTATGTATAATACTAGGGTATGCGTGAGACATGCGTTGACACAATAGGTGGCTTTGAAACAGGCGCAAAGATGTGTTCGCATCGGAGGCTTGCGGAAAAGGGAATTATTGTCGAGAATGTCCAATCGAGAATTGGGCGACGGAGCGCCCGACTTTTTTTACGGGGCACAGAAAACACCCGGCTAAGTTGATCGGCGCTCTTCCCTTATCGTTGAGGAAAATGCACTAGGAGGGACTAAATGTCTGCAAATGTAAAACAAAAAATCAGAATTCGTTTGAAAGCTTATGACCACGAGTTATTAGACAGCTCCGCTCAAAGAATTGTCGAAGCGACAAAAGCCAGCGGCGCCGACGTATCCGGTCCGGTACCCTTGCCCACGGAAAAAGAAATCATCACCATTCTTCGTTCCGTACACAAACACAAGGATTCCCGTGAACAGTTCGAACAAAGAACGCACAAGCGTTTAATCGACATCATGAACCCGAACCAAAAGACCGTGGATTCTTTAATGAAACTCAATCTGCCCGCAGGTGTAGATATCGAGATAAAACTGTAAGCTGTCGGACTATATGATTGCCAGGCAATCCGCTGTAATGGAGGTATTTTATGAAATATGCATTGGGTAAAAAGATTGGCATGACCCAAATCTTTACCGAAGAAGGCGTACAAGTTCCCGTCACCGTCGTGGCGGTTGAACCCCAAGTGGTCGTTCAAAGAAAGACCACGGACATCGACGGTTACGAAGCGATTCAAGTCGCCACCGGCGCCGTAAAAGAAAAACGCGTCAACAAACCCTTGAAGGGCCACTTCGACAAGGCCGGTGTGGAATACAAACGGGTGCTCCGCGAATTCCCCTTGGCTGAAGGCGAAGACTTCAACGTCGGCGACGAGTTGAACGTCACCGTTTTCGAAGAAGGCGACAAGGTCGATGTCACCGGTACCAGCAAGGGTAAAGGGACCGCAGGTCTCATTAAGCGCCACAACTTCGGTCGCGGTCGTGAAACCCACGGCTCGAAATTCCACAGAATGCCCGGTGGTATGGGTGCTGCATCCTACCCGGGTCGCGTATGGAAGGGCCACCGCATGATGGGACGCATGGGGAATGAACGTGTCACCGTTCAAAACCTCGAAGTTGTACGTGTCGATGCCGACAACAACTTCCTTTTAATTAAAGGTGCCGTTCCCGGACCGAAAAACGGACTCGTTCGCGTTCGTGCCACGGTTAAAAGCGGTAAATAAGCGAGAGGAGGACACGAATAATGACTAAGTTCCAAATGATAGATATGGCCGGCAAGTCCTTAGAAGAAATCGAACTTTCCGACGATATCTTTAATGTAGAAATTAACGAACACGTCGTCTATTTGGTCGTAAAGAATATTCTGGCCAACAGACGTCAAGGTACACAGTCCGCCAAAACTCGCGCAGAGGTTCGCGGCGGCGGCAAGAAACCCTGGAGACAAAAGGGTACGGGCCGTGCAAGACAAGGCTCCATCCGTTCGCCTCAATGGCGCGGCGGCGGCATCGTCTTTGCACCGAAGCCGAGAAGCTACCGCTACACGACCCCGAAAAAGGTTCGTCGTTTGGCCATGAAATCCGTTTTGACTTCCAAGGTTCAAGAAAAAGAACTCATCGTCGTCGATCAACTGGCGCTGGAAGCACCCAAGACCAAGGCATTAAGCGAAGCGCTTAAAAACATGGGCGCCGCCAAGAAGGCATTGATCGTCACGGCAGATAGCGACAAAAACGTCGTATTAAGTGCAAGAAACCTTCCGAATGCAGAAGTTTCTACGGTCGGCACCATGAATGTTTACGACATCTTAAAATACGACTCCCTGATCCTCACCAAGGATGCGCTGGACAAAATCGTGGAGGTGTATAACTAATGAAAAACTTTGATATCATCATTCGTCCTATCATTACTGAACAATCCATGATGGACATGGAAAATAACAAGTACACCTTTGAAGTAGCGAAGACGAGCAACAAATCGGAAATCAAAAAAGCCATCGAAGCGATCTTCTCCGTCAAGGTAGCCAAGGTCAACACGATGAACATGACAGGCAAAGTCAAACGTCAAGGCATGAATGTAGGCAAGCGTCCCAACTGGAAGAAAGCCATCGTCACCTTAACGGATGATTCCCAACCGATTGAATTCTTCGACAGCATGCAATAAGCCTAAGGAGGGACATTCATGGAGATCAAAAGATATAAACCGACGACGAACGGCCGCAGAGGCATGACCGTCGCCAGTTTCGAAGAAATTACCAGAAGCAAACCTGAAAAAAGCTTGGTCGTCAGCCTCAATAAATCGGCCGGCCGCAATGCACACGGTCGCATCACCAGTCGCCATAGAGGCGGCGGCGCTGCGAAAAAATACAGAATCATCGACTTTAAGCGCGCCAAAGACGGCGTACCCGCAAAGGTTGCACAAATCGAATACGACCCGAACCGTACGTCCTACATCGCCCTGTTAAACTACGCAGACGGCGAAAAGCGCTACATCTTAGCCCCGAAGGGATTAAAGGTCGGCGACAAAGTGGAATCCGGCGAAGATGCCGACATTAAAATCGGTAACGCCCTTCCCTTGCACGCCATTCCCGTCGGTACTACGGTGCACAACATTGAAATGACCCCCGGCAAGGGCGGCCAAATCGCTCGCGCAGCCGGCACCTCGGCACAACTTTCCGCAAAAGAAGGCACGATGGCTCAACTCCGTCTGCCCTCCGGCGAATACCGCCGCGTCAGCGTCAACTGCCGCGCCACCGTCGGCACCGTCGGAAACATCAGCCACGAACTGATTAACTTAGGTAAGGCCGGGAAGAAACGCCACTTAGGTATTCGTCCCCACGTCCGCGGTTCCGCAATGAACCCGGTTGATCACCCCCACGGCGGTGGTGAAGGTCGTACCCCCATCGGTCGTCCGTCCCCGATGACACCTTGGGGTAAGAAGGCACTGGGTCTTAAGACGCGTAAGAAAAACAAGAAGAGCGATCGTTACATCGTTCGTCGTAGAACGAAATAAGGGAGGAGGAAGCAATGTCCAGATCCATTAAAAAGGGCCCTTTCGCAGATGAACATCTGTTGAAGAAAATTGACGCCCTCAACGAAGCAAACAAAAAAGAAGTGGTAAAAACTTGGTCTCGTCGTTCGACGATCTTCCCGGAAATGGTGTCCCACACCATCGCCGTTCACGACGGTAGAAAACACGTACCGATCTACATCACCGAAGATATGGTCGGCCACAAACTCGGCGAATTCGTCATGACTCGCACTTTCCGCGGTCACGGCGGCGGCGAAAAAACCACGAGAATGTAAGGAGGAGTAACGAATGGAAGCAAGAGCAATTGCAAAATACGTACGCATTTCTCCTTTGAAGGTCAACTTCATTTGCGCGGAAATTCGCGGCAAACAAGTGGATGAAGCCCTGGCGCTTCTGAAATTCACACCGAAGCGCGGCGCCCGTGAACTTTATAAAGTTCTTCACTCCGCCGTCGCCAATGCGGAAAACAACCTGAACTTGGATCGTGAAGATCTCATTGTTAAGGAAGCTTACGCAAACGACGGTCCGACGATGAAACGTTACCGCCCCAAAGCAAAGGGCATGGCGTATCCGATTCTGAAGCGCTCCAGCCACATCGGCGTTGTCGTTTCCGAAAGAGAATAATAAGGGGGAGAAGAATGGGTCAAAAAGTAAATCCGCACGGTCTTCGTGTAGGGATCATTAAAGATTGGGATTCCAAATGGTATGCCGACAAAAAAGACTTTGGAGATCTCCTCGTCGAAGACAACGAAATTCGTAAATACATCAAGAAGAATTTATTCCAAGCAGGCGTTTCCCGCATCGAAATCGAACGGGCTGCCAACAAAGTAAAGATTTCCATCTCCACGGCAAAGCCGGGCATGGTCATCGGCCGCGGCGGCACCGGCGTGGAAGAACTTCGCCAAGCGCTTGAAAAATTAACCGGCAGAAGCGTCGTCATCAACGTCGATGAAATCAAAAATCCCGACCTGGATGCGACTTTAATCGCCGAAAACATTGCAGCACAATTGGAACGCCGCGTCGCCTTCCGTCGTGCCATGAAACAAACCATCCAACGGGTTATGCGCTTAGGCGTAAAGGGAATCCGTACCCAATGCTCCGGCCGTTTAGGCGGCGCCGACATGGCCCGTCGCGAAGGCTACAGCGAAGGTACCATCCCCCTTCAAACCTTACGCGCAGACATCGATTACGGTTTTGCCGAAGCGGACACGACTTACGGCAAGATCGGCGTCAAGGTATGGCTCTATAAGGGAGAAGTTCTCCCCGAAGCGCCTCAAGGACGCAGAAATCGTCGAGACAACAGACGTCGCGGCAACAACGACAAGCGCCGCGGGGGCAACCGCAGAAATCAAGGCCAAGGCCAAGATAGACGGTAAGTGAGGAGGAAAGCACTATGTTAATGCCGAAAAGAGTAAAATATCGGAGACAACATCGCGGGAGAATGAAAGGTGTTGCGCACAGAGGCAATACGCTCACCTACGGTGAATTTGGCATCCAAGCATTGGAACCGACCTGGATCACTTCCAATCAAATCGAGGCCGCACGTCGTGCCATGACCCGCTACATTCGTCGTGGCGGGAACATCTGGATCAAAGTATTCCCCGACAAACCGGTTACCGAAAAGCCGGCTGAAACCCGTATGGGTTCCGGTAAAGGGGCACCCGAATACTGGGTAGCCGTCGTAAAACCGGGCCGCGTTCTGTTTGAACTGGGTGGCGTCGAAGAAGAAGTTGCCAGAGAAGCCATGCGTCTCGCAGCCATGAAGCTTCCCATCAAAACGCGTTTTATCGCCAAGAATAAGGAAGAAAGTGAGGGCGATAGCAATGAAAATTAAAGACATCCGCAATTTATCCGGTGACGAGCTGAATAAAAAGGTGTCCGAGTTGAAGAACGAGCTCTTTAACCTTCGCTTTCAACTTGCAACAGGTCAACTAGACAATCCGTCCACCATTAAAAGCGTGAAGAAAGACATCGCGCGGGTTAAGACCATCCAAAGAGAGCGCGAGCTCAACATGGAAAAGGAGGCGTAACTTATGGAAAGAAATCAACGAAAAGTGATCTCCGGTAAGGTCGTAAGCGATGCCATGGACAAGACGATTGTCGTCGCCGTCGAGACCTTCAAGAGTCACCCGATTTACAATAAACGATTCAAAAACACGAAGAAATACAAGGTGCACGACGAGAACAACGAAGCAAGTGTCGGCGATACCGTACGCGCAATGGAGACACGTCCCCTTTCGAAGGATAAGAGATTCCGCCTCGTCCAAATCGTAGAAAAAGCGAAATAAGGAGGTTCTCGGGATGATTCAACAAGAAACCAGATTAAGAGTTGCTGACAACTCCGGCGCAAGAGAACTGGGCGTCATCAAGGTATTAGGCGGCACGAACCGTCACTATGCCAACATTGGCGACATCGTCGTTTGCTCCGTCAAACACGCAACACCCGGTGGCGTTGTCAAAAAAGGTGCCGTCGTCAAGGCGGTCATCGTTCGTTCGAAAAAAGGCATTCGTCGTCCCGACGGAACCTACATTAAGTTCGACGACAACGCAGCCGTCATCATTAAGGACGATAAAAATCCCCAAGGTACCCGTATTTTCGGGCCGGTAACCCGTGAGCTCAGAGGAGAAAACTTTATGCGTATTATCTCCTTGGCTCCGGAAGTTCTTTAAGGAGGTGGCATAGAATGCGCATCAAAAAAGGAGATACCGTCGAAGTCATTTCCGGCAAGGACAAAGGCAAAAAAGGCAAGGTCGTTCGCACCCTTCCCAAACTTGACCGCGTTGTCGTCGAAGGTGTCAACATCGTGACGAAACACGAAAAACCGAGAGGACCGCAAAATCCCGGTGGCATCAACAAGGTTGAAGCACCGATCCACGTATCCAATGTCATGTATTACGATACAAAGACCAACACCAGAAGCCGCATCGGCTACGAGTTTAAAGACGGCAAGAAGGTACGTGTCCTGAAGTCCTCCGGCGCTACGATTTCTGATAAGTAAGGAGGCCTGTGATGACATCGAGATTAAAAGAAAAAATCCAAAACGAAGTCGCACCTGCTTTAATGGACGAGTTTAAGTATGCCAACACCATGCAAATTCCTCGCCTTGAAAAGGTCGTGATTAATATCGGTCTGGGCGAAGCCAAGGACAATCCGAAAGCACTGGAAAGTGCCGTCAACGACTTGACTTTAATCGCCGGCCAAAAACCGATTATTACCAAAGCGCGCAAGTCCATCGCAAACTTCAAATTGCGTGAAGGCAGCGCCATCGGTTGCAAAGTTACCCTGCGCGGTGACAGAATGTATGATTTCCTCGACAAGCTCATGAACGTCGCCCTGCCGCGCGTTCGCGACTTCCGCGGCATCAAGCCCACGGCATTCGACGGCAGAGGAAACTACGCTCTGGGACTCAAAGAACAATTGATTTTCCCGGAAATCGAATACGATAAAATCGACACGTTGCGCGGCATGGATATCACCATCGTGACAACCGCCGAAACCGACGAAGAGGCAAAGTCCTTCCTTGAAAAGATGGGCATGCCTTTTGCAAAGAAGGAGGGTTAAACTGTGGCAAAGAAATCCATGGTAGCGAAGCAAAAACGTAAAAACAAGTACAGCGCCAGAAACTACACCCGATGCAAGATTTGCGGTCGCCCTCACGCAGTGCTGAGAAAATACGGTATTTGCAGAATTTGTTTCCGTAAACTGGCTTACGCAGGGCAAATCCCCGGCGTAAGAAAGGCAAGCTGGTAAGGCTAACCGAAAGGAGGAATTGATTATGATGACAGACCCTATTGCAGATATGCTTACGAGAATCCGTAATGGCAACGATGCAAAACATAAATCTGTTGAGATTCCCGCTTCGAAAATGAAGGCGGAAATCGCCCGTATCCTTCTCGAGGAAGGCTATATTAAAGGCTACGACGTGCTTGAAGAAGGACCTCAAGGCAAAATTAATGTAGAATTAAAATACGGAAGAAACGACGAAAAAGTAATCAGCGGCATCAAGCGCATTTCCAAACCCGGTCTTCGCGTCTATGCAAAGAACACGGAAATCCCCAAGGTATTAGGTGGCTTAGGCATTGCCGTCATCTCTACATCCAAGGGCATTATGACGGATCGCGATGCACGCAAGGAACAAGTTGGCGGAGAAGTTCTCTGCTACGTTTGGTAAAGGAAGGAGTAAAAGATGTCCAGAATCGGAAAGAATCCCATCGAAATCCCTTCCGGCGTTGAAGTGAAGGTCAACGGCCACATCGTCGAAGTGAAAGGCCCCAAGGGCGCCCTTCAAACGGAAGTCGATCCGGCCATTACCGTCGCCGTCGAAGACAATCAAGTCGTCGTCACGCGTCCCAACGACAACAAAAACATTCGCGCCCTCCACGGCCTTTATCGTACCCTCATCGCCAACAACATCGAAGGCGTCGTCAACGGCTACGAAAAGCAAATGGAAATTATCGGTACCGGTTACCGTGCGCAAAAGCAAGGCAAAAAGCTGAACTTAAACCTCGGTCACTCCCACCCCATCGAACTCGAAGATCCCGAAGGAATCGAAGTCGAAGTTCCGTCCAACACGCAAATCATCGTGCGGGGAATCGATAAGCAAAAAGTCGGCGCTTACGCCGCTTATATTCGCAGCTTCCGTTCGCCGGAGCCTTACAAGGGCAAGGGCATTCGCTACGTTGACGAATACGTACGCAGAAAAGTCGGTAAGACCGGTAAGTAAGAAAGGAGTGGAGTGTTTTGTTTAAAAAAGTTGATCGCCAAGGCAATCGAAAAGCGAGACATATTCGCGTCAGACAGAAGATTAACGGAACGGAATCCAAACCTCGTCTTGCCATTTACCGCAGTGCGCACCATTTATACGCTCAACTGATCGACGATGTAAACGGAAAGACATTAGCCAGTGCTTCCACCTTGGACAAGTCCTTGAACCTGGAAAGCACGAAGAACGTAGAAGCGGCCAAAGCCGTCGGTGAAGCAATCGGAAAGAAAGCAAAGGAAAACGGCATCGAAGAAGTTGTTTTCGATCGCTCCGGTTACGTCTACCACGGTCGCATCGCCGCTTTAGCCGAAGCTGCTCGCGAAGCAGGACTGAAGTTCTAAGGAGGGAAAGATTGAACCGTACGAAAAACAATACCAGAGATAGAGACACGGAACTCGACGAAAGAGTCGTTGCTATCAACCGTGTTGCAAAGACCGTCAAGGGCGGTCGTAATATGCGTTTTTCTGCCCTCGTCGTCGTCGGCGACAGAAACGGTCGTGTCGGCATCGGTACAGGCAAGGCCCTGGAAGTTCCCGAAGCCATTCGCAAGGGTAGCCAAGCGGCTAAGAAAAACATGGTTAAGATTAATATGGTCGGAAACACCATCCCCCACGAAGTCACCGGCATCTTCGGTGCCGGTCGTGTGTTCCTGAAGCCGGCTCGTCCCGGTACAGGCGTTATCGCCGGCGGCAGCGTGCGTGCCGTATGTGAACTTGCAGGGATTAAAGACATCTACACCCACAGCATCGGATCTTCAAATCCGAGAAACACCGTGAACGCCACGATGGAAGGGTTGACGTCCTTAAAGACCGTTGAAAATGTAGCTAAACTTCGCGGCAAAAGTGTCGACGAAATTTTAGGATAAGGGGGACAAGATGAGTACCATTAAAATTAAACTCAAGAAAAGCCCCATCGGAAGAATCGAAAAACAAAAACGGACGATCAAAGCCTTAGGTCTCAGAAAAGTCGGTCAAGTCGTAGAAAAACAGGACACCCCTCAAATTCGCGGCATGATCAACAAAGTAGACTTCATGGTTGAAATCGTCGACTAAGGAGGTGGACGTAATGAAATTGCATGATTTAAGACCTCAAGAAGGTGGAGGAGTCAAGGCAAAGAAACGTCTCGGCCGCGGTATCGGTTCCGGTACCGGTAAGACCGCCGGACGCGGCCACAAGGGTCAAAAGGCCCGCAGTGGCGGCGGCGTTCGCCCCGGCTTTGAAGGTGGCCAAATGCCCCTTTTCCGTCGTCTTCCGAAACGTGGCTTTACCAATGTATTCAAAAAACAATACGCCATCGTCAACGTAGACGCACTGAACCAATTTGACAACGGATCCACCGTCACCTTGGAATCCTTGATTGAAAGCGGTATGGTAAAACGCGCCGATGCCAAAGACGGCTTACGCATCTTAGGTAACGGCGACATTAACGTTTCTGTTAACGTCAAGGCCAACCACTTCTCCAAATCCGCCGCTGAAAAAATCGAAGCGGCAGGGGGAAAGGCTGAGGTGATCTAGATGATCCAAACCTTTAGAGATGCTTGGAAGATCCCGGAAATTCGTAAAAAGCTTCTCTTCACCCTGTTGATGCTTGTGGTCTTCCGCTTCGGCAGCCACGTTCCCGTGCCCTTTATGGACCGGGCGGCAATTGCGAAGATCTTCAACCAACAACAAGGTGGTATACTCTCGTTCCTGGATTTAATGAGCGGCGGTAACTTCGGACACTTCTCCGTCTTTGCGACGAGCATTTATCCCTATATCACGGCGTCCATCGTCCTTCAACTTTTGACCATCGCCATTCCCAGTTTGGAAGCGCTGAGCAAAGAAGGGGAAGTGGGACGCAAAAAGATCGCGAAGTATACAAGGTATTTAGCGGTTGCTCTCGCTGCCGTTCAAGCCATCGGTTACACCTACGGCTTTTACAGACAAGCGGTGAACACCCAAAACGCGTTCCAAGACGTGGTCATTATCCTCTCTGTTGTGGCAGGGAGTACCTTCCTGATTTGGATCGGTGAAATGATTACGGAAAAAGGAATCGGTAACGGGATCTCTTTACTCATCTTTGCAGGGATCGTAGCCAGATTCCCCGCTGATATATGGGCTTCCTTCCGCATGGCGGCAGCCGGCATGGTATCCTGGGTTTGGGTCGTTGTATTCATCGTCCTGGCCATTGCCATCGTCTTCTTCGTCGTCCTGCTTAACGAAGGGCAACGCAAAGTACCCGTTCAATACGCCAAGCGCGTCGTGGGACGGAAAATGTACGGCGGGCAAAGCACCCATATTCCCATTAAAGTTCTCATGAGCGGCGTCATGCCGATCATTTTCGCTCAAACCATTATGAGCATTCCATCGATTATCGTCATGTTCCAAGGCCCGAATTCGCAAGCGGCCAAGTTCATGACCAAGTGGTTTACGCCGGCAGGTAATATCGGGATCTTCATTTACAGCATCTTCATGGTTCTGTTGATCGTCTTCTTTACCTTCTTCTACACGGCCATCCAATTCAACACGGTGGAATATTCCAAAAACCTACAACAAAACGGCGGCTTTATCCCCGGCATTCGCCCCGGCAAGAAAACATCGGAATACCTGCAACAATTGGTAAACCGCTTGGTTTTCCCCGGCGCATTGGCCCTGGCCCTGTTGTCTGTTCTGCCTACGATTTTAGAAAAAATCACGGGCATGCACTTCAGCTTCGGCGGCACCAGTTTGATCATCGTCGTCGGCGTTATTATGGAAACGGCACGAATTTTGGAACAACAATTAATGATGCGACACTATAAGGGATTCCTAAAATAAGGAGGATCACATGAGACTAGTCATTTTAGGCCCGCCGGGCGCCGGCAAAGGCACCCAAGCGGCATCCATCGTCGAAACCTACAATGTGGTGCACATTTCCACAGGCGATATTTTCCGCGAAAACATTAAAAACGCCACGGAACTCGGCAAGAAAGCGAAAAGCTACATGGATCGCGGCGAACTCGTTCCCGATGAGGTCGTCAACGACATCGTCGTGGATCGCCTGAAAAAACCCGATGTGGAAGCAGGCTTTTTATTAGACGGCTTCCCGCGCACGGTCAATCAAGCGGTCTCTTTGGACGCAGCCTTAGAAGCCATGGGCACCAAGCTGGATTGTGTCATTAATATTCATGTGCCGAGCGAGCTTTTAATCGATCGCGCCGTGGGCAGACGGGTATGCCCCACCTGCGGCAGAACCTACCACGTGAAGAACCAAAAACCGAAAGTGGAAGGCATTTGCGACGACGACAACACGAAGCTCATTCAACGTGATGACGATACGGAAGAAACGGTGAAGAAGCGCATCGACGTCTACGAAAGACAAACTTCCCCGTTAATCGACTATTATAAAGCGCAAGGACTGTTACTGGATATCGACGGTTCCAAGGCCATCGACGATGTATTTGAACAAATACGACGTGGACTCGAAAACGAGGCCTAATCGTCGATGAACGGCACCGCAGATATTAAGGTCGGTCAGGTAGTCATATCCAAGGCGGGCAGAGACAAAGAAGGTTTCTTTGTGGTCTTGGAAGTTATTGACGACAGATATCTTCTTCTGGCAGACGGCAAGAGAAGAACATTGGACAATCCCAAGCGGAAAAAGGCCATGCATTTGCAAAAAACCCATTCTCTTGTGGATCTGAAACCTGAGGATAGACCGTTAAACGATAGCTATATTCGTAAACAACTGTCTCGCTTCCAAGAGGCATAAGGAGGATGCAACCATGGCAAAAGAAGATGTCATTGAAGTGGAAGGCGTCGTAACCGATGCCCTGCCCAATACAAACTTTAAAGTTAAGTTAGAAAACGGACACGAAATTCTAGCTCATATCTCCGGAAAATTGCGCATGCACTACATTCGTATATTGCCCGGCGATCGGGTGACCGTCGAGCTGAGTCCTTATGACTTAACCCGCGGACGTATTACCTGGAGAAAGAAATAGTTTAGGAGGGGACGAAATGAAAGTAAGACCTTCAGTTAAGAAGATGTGTGATAAATGCAAAGTCATCAAACGCAAAGGACGCGTCATGGTGATTTGCGAAAACCCGAAGCATAAACAAAGACAAGGATAAGGGGGTGTAGGCATGGCAAGAATTGCTGGTATTGACTTACCGAGAGAAAAACGAGCTGAAATCGGGCTCACTTATATTTACGGCATCGGACGTTCCCGCGCCCAAGAAATCCTGACGAAAGCCGGCGTCGACTTCAACACCTATATTAAAGACTTAACCGAAGCGGAAATCGCCTCGATTCGTAAAGTCATCGACGAGTACCATGTAGAAGGGGATTTACGTCGCGAAATCGCTATGAACATCAAGCGTCTGCGCGAAATCAACTGCTACCGCGGCATTCGTCACAAGAGAGGCCTGCCCGTTCGCGGTCAAAAGACCAAGACCAATGCGAGAACGCGCAAAGGTCCGAAGAAGATTGTATCCAAGAAGAAGTAGGAGGGCTAAATGGCTAAACAAGGTAGAGCTACGCGCTCCAAAAAGAGAGTGCGCAAGAATATAGAAAAAGGACAAGCGCATATCGCTTCTTCCTTTAACAACACCATGGTGACCTTAACCGACATGAGCGGCAACGTAATTTCCTGGTCCAGCGCCGGTCAACTCGGCTTCAAGGGCTCCAGAAAATCCACGCCCTTTGCAGCACAAGAAGCGGCACAAGAAGCGGCCACCAAGGCAAAGGAACACGGCTTAAAGAGCGTTGAAGTCTTCGTCAAGGGCCCGGGCAGCGGACGTGAAGCTGCCATCCGTTCCCTGCAAGCATCCGGTTTGGAAGTTACCATGATCAAAGACGTAACCCCCATTCCCCACAACGGTTGCCGTCCGCCGAAGCGTCGTAGAGTCTGATAGTAAAACAGCATACCATCTCACGAGAAAGTCTCTACAGATCCATTCCTAGGAGGGCGGAAAACATGATTGAAATTGAAAAGCCTAGTATTGTAGTTGAACAAGTATCAAGCGACGGCAATAAGGGAAGATTTATCGTCGAGCCGTTGGAAAATGGCTACGGGATCACATTAGGCAACTCCCTTCGCAGAGTGCTGTTCTCCTCGCTTCCGGGTTGTGCTGTTTCCTTCGTCAACATTCGCGGCGTCGAACACGAATTCAGCGTCATCGACGGCGTCTTAGAAGACGTTCCGGAGATTATCCTGAACATTAAAGGCATCGTGTTTAAAAGCGATCAAGACGAACCCGTGCGCCTTTCCGTAGAGAAAGTCGGTGCCGGGGAACTGGTCGCCGGAGACATTACCCTGCCGGCCGGTGTGGAAATCGTCAATCCCGAGCACCACATCGCCACTTTAAACGACGATGCAAACTTTTATATGGAACTCGTCATCGAGCGAGGCCGAGGCTACGAGCCAAGCGAACTGAAGAAAGACGAAATCACCGAGATCGGCGTCATCGCCGTGGATTCCAACTACACGCCCATTCGCATGGTGAATTGGAATGTAGAAAACACCCGCGTCGGTTTGCGTACCGACTACGATCGTTTGATCCTGGATGTGGAAACCGACGGTTCCATGACCGCCGACGAGGCCACGTCTCTGGCAGCCAAGATCCTTATGGAACACTTGGATCTGTTCGTCTCCATGACGGAAGAAGTCAACGACATGGACATTATGGTTGAAAAACCCGAAGGACAAAAGGAAAAAGTCCTGGAAATGACCGTGGAAGAGTTGGATCTTTCCGTCCGCAGCTTTAATTGCCTGAAACGCGCCGGCATCAACACCGTGAGCGAACTCACGGACAAAACCGAAGACGAAATGATGAAAGTTAGAAATCTCGGAAAGAAGAGCCTGGAAGAAGTACAAGAAAAACTGGACGAACTCGGACTCTCTCTCAGAGAAAACGAAGAATAAAGGAGGAACCATTGTGGCACAGCTCAGAAAATTAGGCCGCACGACGCCCCATAGACGGGCCATGTTAAGAAACTTAACAACCGATCTGTTGCGCGAAGGCCGTATTGAAACCACAGTGACCCGTGCAAAAGAAACCAGACGCATGGCTGAAAAGATGATCACCCTCGGCAAGAGAGGCGATCTTCACGCAAGACGCCAAGCCCTGGCTTATATCTTCGACGAATCCGTCGTGACGAAATTATTCGAAGAAATTGCACCGGAATACGCCGACCGTCAAGGCGGTTACACGCGCATTCTGAAAAAAGGTCCCCGCCGTGGCGACGGCGCAGAAATGGCCATTATTGAATTGGTTTAATAGCCGGCACGTCCGGCTACATAGAGGCACTGCTTACGGGCGGTGTCTTTTTTTGTGCGCATTTACAAGAGCTAAGAAATTTTTCAAAAAACCCCTATCTCATACTTCCAGGTGATGGATGCTTTCTGTAAATAGAGTAGACTAAAGCCATAAAGAGGACGTGCATTTGTAGATTGTTAAAAAAGAAAGGAGTCCTCTATGAACAAGAAATCCATAGCCCTTTTTTTCCTGGCGGCTTTCGTCTGCATCCCGTTCGTTTCAACGACCGCATATGCCGGAGGAAATGGTATTATGCCCGACGGGGAAGAATACCTGCCCTTTATCGACGTGGACCGGGACAGCTGGTACGGCTTCTACGTTCAATGCGCTTATAACGAGGGCATTATAAACGGACGCACCGAGACCACCTTCGACCCTGATGGCTACGTGACCATGGGGGAAGTGGCCACCATGGCGGCGAAACTGCACGATCGATTAATGGAAAGACATACCGATTTTGAGGCGAACCGCACCGCGCCGTGGTACGGGCAATACCTGCGCTACTGTTACGAAAATGGAATTTACAGAAATCCAAAAGTTGCAAAAGGCCAAGTCAAACTCTATGCCTGCGAAAATTGGAACGCGCCGGCGAAGCGAAGGGACGTGGCCGGCATGTTTGCCCACGTGGATCAGCGGCCGGGACGGGCGTTTTTAAATCCCGACGTGCCCTTAACGGACATTCCCGATGTGGACAGAAGCACGCCCCACCATCAAGAAATTCTGAAGATGTACCGCATGGGGGTCGCCGTAGGCGACGAGTGGATGCGCTTTAACCCCAACGGAAAGATTCGCCGCAGCGAAGCAGTGGCATTGGCCGTGCGTCTCTTGCTCGACGAAACGAGAGTGGAATTGCCGAAAGGATAAGAAGATCAGCTGAGAGTAAGAAGTGTCATGAGAGAAAAAGGAGGACAAGATGGGATTTATTAAAGCATTTACCGGCGCTTTAGGCGGAAGCCTGGCCGATCAATGGAAAGATTTTTACATGGTGCCGGAAGGCCTCCCCGCCACGGCAGCGATTTTTGCAGCCAAGCCCAAGGGAACCAACAACGGTCGCGGTGAAAATACCAAAGGCAACGACAACATCATTACTTCGGGCAGCAAGATCATCGTACCCGAAGGGACGGCCCTCATTACCATGGAAGACGGCGCCATTACCGGCATTGTGGCAGAGCCCGGCGGATTCATCTATCAAACCGACGACGCCAACGCCCAAAGCATTTTCACCACGGAAGATCCCGTGGGCAGCTTGATTCAGTCGACTTGGGAGAAGATCCAATTCGGCGGCCAAGCCGGCGCCCAACAATTGGCCTTCTACGTCAATTTAAAGGAGATTCCGAACAATCGCTTCGGCACACAAAGTGAAATTTATTGGGACGACGCCTTTTTCGGCACCCAAGTCGGCGCCGTGACCCGAGGCACCTACACCTTGCAGATTGTGGATCCCTTGCTCTTTGTAAAGAATTTCGTACCGCAAAAATTCCTGACCCAAAACGCGCCGGTTTTCGACTTCGGCGACATGGACAACGACGCGGCGGAACAACTCTTTAACGAAGTGGTGGGCTCCCTCTCCGCCGCTTTCTCCAATTACACCAACGACCCCTCCAAGGGCAATCGCATGAGCCGCATTCAAGGGGATCAAATGGGCTTCGCCAAGAGCCTTACCGACGCCGTGGAAGAAGGCTATCAATGGAAGACGGGCCGCGGCCTTCAAATCGTGAAGACCGCCATCCTGGCCATGGAATACGACGAGGACACCAAGGCCATGATGAAAGATGTGAAGCGTGCCGATGCCCTTTCCGGGGCCCGAGGCAATTCCTTTATGCAACAATCCGTGGCTCGCGGCATGCAGGCGGCGGGAGAAAACGGCGGCGGCGCCAACATGGCCTTTATGGGCATGGGCGCGGCAGGGAATGTCATGGGCGCGACACAGCAGCCGGTAAATCAAGGAATGAACAATCAACAACAGGCACCTGCATCGCAGGAAGCGGACCCCACGGAAAAACTCATTCAAATGAAAAAATTGCTGGACGCCGGCGTCATTACCGAGGATGAATTCAACAAAATCAAATCCGAACTATTGGGACTTTAGAGGTGGATTATGGCTGATGAAAAGATGAACACCGCCCTCGCGGAAGAAGACAAAGCCAACGGCCAAATCAAATGCCCGAAATGCGGCGCCACGGACATTCAGACCAACACGAAGACAGGAAAGCTGCGCTGCAATTTCTGTCGTCACGAATTTGAACTGATTCGCGCGGCCGACGATGCGGCCATCGAGACCTTAAAGGGAAGCATCGTAAGCGGCGGCGCCAAAGACATCGACGCCGATGCCGAGGATGTCATCACCTTAAAATGCGAAAGCTGCGGCGCGGAAGTCGTCGTGGATACGGCCTCCTCCACCCAAGCTCGCTGCCACTGGTGCCGCAACACCCTTTCCATTAACAACGTCATTGACAACGGCGCCGTGCCCGACGTGCTTTTGCCCTTCAGCATCTCCAAAGAAGAGGCCCAAAAAGAAATCGAGGCATTCGTCGGCGAGCGAAGAAAATTCGCTCATCCGAAATTTTCAAGGGAATTTACCACGGAAAATATTTGCGGCGTCTACCTTCCCTATATGCTGGTGGATATAAACGGCCACATGAATCTGGCCGGGGAAGGGGAAATTGAAACCAACAGCTACATGGTGAAAGACGACGACGGGGAGCACAGGGAATACGATGTGGACACCTACCACGTCGAGCGGGACTTCGACATTACCATCGACGACCTCCCCATCGAATCCAGCAGCGACAAATTGGATTACAAATCCAAGACCAAGACCACCAATATCATTAATTCCATTTTGCCCTTCGACACGGAAAATTGCGTGGCCTACAATGCCAATTACCTTCGGGGCTACACTTCAGAGAAACGGGACACAAACATCACGAGTCTGAAAGACATTACCGACGCGCAAGGCGCCGACGTGGCCCGCCTGGCCATTGTAGACACCTTAATGGACTACGACCGGGGCGTCCACTGGAAACAGGAAGATTTCACCGTGAAAGGCGACGCGTGGAAGGCGGCCTATTTGCCCGTGTGGCTTTACAGCTACATGCAGATCAAGGGAAAGAAGCAGCTCCTCCACTACGTGGCGGTCAACGCCAGAACCAAAGAGACCATGGGCAGCGTCCCCATTAACTACGGCAAACTCTCCCTCGTCTCCCTTCTCGTGGAAATCGCGAGCTTCTTTGCCGCCGTCGTCCTGCGACTGATTTTAGCCATGGATTTCTTCGACGGCACGAAGATTCAAGAGGGACGGGACATTGTCTGGTTCCTGCTTGTGGGCGGTTTTATCTACTTCTTCAGCATGGTGAAAAAATATAGAAATCAAGACGCCCGCCATACCTACGAATTCGAGACGAAGAGCGAAGTCTCCAATTTGGATTGTGTGGATGAGTTCCTGCATTCGGAACACGGCGTGACCACGAGCCGCATCGCGAAGGAAAACTACATGGACTTAAAAGGCGACGACGTGAAAAAGATCATGAAAGAGAAGAAGAAAAAGAAGTAGATTTCCCGGGCGCATAATAAAAGAAGAACCACGCGGGCCGAAAGGAGAAAATCATGAAAAAGACGGATCGCAGAAAATGGTTATGGCTCTTGCCTCTGTTGATTTTCGCCCTGGCCTTTAAAGGGCCGAAGGATGTGACGATCTATATGAACGGCGAAATCATCTCGACGGATCAGCCGCCGGTGATTAAAAATTCCAGAACCTTCGTGCCCGTGCGGGTCATCGCCGAAAATTTAGGGGCGCAGGTCTTTTATCTGAAAGATGAAAAAGCCGTGTCCATCGAAAAAGGCGACAAGCTCATCTACATCCCCATCGGAAAGAAAGAGATGCGCATCAGCACGACCGAGATGGCGGGCCCCGTGCCTCTGGATGGGCCGGCCTTCATTAAAAATAATCGCACCATGCTTCCCCTCCGGGCCATCGCGGAAATGTTCGACATGGATGTGGCCTGGGACGAGGCGGCGCGAGCGGTGCGGATCTCCTCCCCCGATCACTATTTAAAGCCCTATGTGAATGTCGAAAACGCCGCGGCGGAAGTGATCGATCGGCTGATGAAGATGGGCCTGTTGGATGAGGGCTACTACGCTACGGACACGCGGCCGGTGACGGTGGATGAAAAGAATCTAAAGGAAGAAGGCTTCTTCGTCGCCCTGCGCAAAGACAATCCCGTGGATAAAAACCTCGTCGATCACCTGTGCTATTTCTTTATAAACAAAACCGGCACGGTGATCATGGAATACAATCCGCTCACCGACGGCTATGAAGAGGTGGTGGCGGTAAATTAATCGCGAAAGAGCTCGCAGAGGCGGGCTCTTTTTTTGCGAGCACAAAAAAACCGCGGAGGATATCCGCGGCTTCATTGTTCACTTTCGTCGATGACAAAGCCCGTAATGCGCGCCTGAATGGCCAGCTGGGTGCGGCTGGTAAAGCCCGTCTTGTCCATGAGGTGCATGACGTGGGTCTTCACCGTGTTCAGAGAGATCTCCAATTTGCTCGCGATCTCGTCGTTTCCGGCGCCGGTGGTCAAAAGGCGCAGCACCTGAATTTCCCGGGGCGTAAACTCCGTGGATTTCGCCAGACCCAATTGAATCACCGGGGTTTGCTCGGGATAAATGGATTCCCCGGCCAGGGTGCGGCCGATTACCTCGAGGATGCCGGCCTCCGAGGCTTCCTTGTACCAAAAACTGTCGATGCCGATGGCCTTTGCCCGATCCATCCAGGAAACTTCCGGCATGCTGGTGACGGCGACGATTTTCATCTCCGGCCTCAGCTTCTTTATCTTTTCCGCCGCATCCAATCCGTTGGATCCGTCTTGCATGAGAATGTCCATAATCACCAAATCCAAGTCCCCGTTCAGGACGTAGGTGTCGGCAAACATGGCCGTGTCCACGGAATACACCACCTCGTAATCGGGACTTTTGTCCAGAATCAGGCGAAAAAGCTCGCGGGAGACGAATTGATCGTCGACGATCATGAGTTTATACGTCACGAAAACCTCCTTTCGTCCAGGATAAATCCAATTCAAAGAGCGACTCTGTTCGAACGGCCAGACTGCCGTCGTAATAGGCCAGGCGTTGGCGCATGTTTTTCAAGCCGCCCTTTTCCTCCACCGGGCCCGTGGGCAAGTCGCCGTCGTTTTTAATGCAGCAGGTAAATGTGGGCCCTTGATCTTTCAGCGTAATCCAAATCTTTTTGGCGTGGCCGTGGCGAATGGCGTTATTTAACGCCTCGTGGACCAATTCCACCAAGAGCGCCTGATCTTCCTTGCTTTCGGGAACCTCGCCTTGGACCATGACGCCCACGCCGATGGCCCCCGCTGTGGTAATAAACTTGTCCCAGGCCGAGGCAACTTTCACAGGCTCCTCCTCTTCGTCGAAAAGAAGAAGGCATTCCCCCCACAGGGTCTCCAACCGGCGGCGATCCTCCGGCGTCTTCTCCGCCTTTTCCAAATAGCGCCTGAAATAAATCAGTGCCTGGCCCAGGCGGTCGTGAATTTTTATTTTGGCCTGTAAAGTTTCCTTCTGCCTCGTGTATTCGCCGATTTTTTCCCGGTACGCCTTTAACTCGGCGTTCATCCGCTGATTGGCCCGGGTCATTTTTTCGATTTCCTCGTACAGCGCCCACTCCAGGGTAATGTCGTAGGCCAAAGTTTCTTTCACCAAGCCGTGGTGGATGATTTTAATCTGCCACACCTTGGAATTGCTTTCGACGATCAAAGGCTCCCGCTGCAAAATTTTTGTCCGAGGCTTGATGCGATTGGCTTCGATGTCTCTGGCGCAGAGCAAGTCGTTGACGAGCTTTTTGCCGAAGACCTGGTAGCTGATTTCCTGCATTTGGCGGTTCACCAACAGAGGCGTGCCGTCAAGTTTTGAAAAGCAAATCCCGTCGGGAAGATTGTCCACGCTTTCTTTTACGGAGTTTACCCCCAACTGTTCCTTTTTTAGTTTGGAAAGTTTTCGCGCCAGGGCGCCTTCAAGAAGGAGCAAAAGCAGGAGATAGGCGATGAAGCCAAAAAGGGGCATGGACAGAAAATACGTGGCCACGTGCATGTGCCCGGTGCCCAGCTCCGCCACCACTTGGGCGGGAAGAAGTGCGGCCGCGACCAAGAGGGCGCTCAGAAGAACGAGGGTCGATACGCGTAAGGTGAGGATCGCCTCCACGGAAAGATCCAGGGCGATGAGAAGGATCACGAGGCTTGCGATAAACAACAGGGCGAGGCCGGCGGTGGAAAGATTAAGCATCGATCATCACCGCCTTACTGATGGAGAAGCGCCGAATGCAGAGCATCTCTTCAAATTCTTCCGTAAAGGCGACGCCTTCCGGGGGAAGCACCTCGAGGATTTCTCTTTCCAGGGAGATTTTCTCCTCGGTTTCCACGTAGATGGAAAGCAGAAGATCCCCGTCGTCTTCCTTAAAGTGAACAAATAGCGCCGAGAGGGAATGGAGATGGGCCTCCAAGATGATTTGAAAAGCGGCGTAAAGGCTCAGGCCGAGAGCGGCATCCACTACGCCCTCCACCGTCCAGGTGTCGGAGGTAATCACGCCTTTCAGCCGCAGGTAGTCCAGGGATTCGTCGAAGGCCAGGCGCACCTCGGAAAGGGGAAGGCCCTTTTTGTTTCGCCCCAGTAAAAATAAATTGGAGAAGCGCTTAATGTACACATTCAAAAGGCAGGCGTCCTTTAAGGCGTCTTCATAGGCCCCTTCCTCCTCGGGCAGCGCGGCCATAATGGTTTTCAGCTGAGCGAATTGGGGCTTGAGATGTTCGTTAATGGCGGCGCGAATCTCCTTCTGCTCTTCCACCTTGGCCATTTCTTCCCTTAATTTGTTATTGGCCATGAGCAATTCGTTTTCGTTGAGCATTTCCTCGTTGACGGAGAGAAGCTGTGCCTTCAGGCGGTTGAAATCCGTGAGATCCACGAACCAAAAACAGCTGCCCCCGTGAATGGGCGAACTCTCGAGGAGCGTGTTTTCGTCGACGGCGATGGCGCGGCTTTCGGCCCGCATCACCGCATCGGCGCTGACCTCCGGGCCCTTGTTTGGCTTTACGACCATGCGCCCCTTTAAATCCATCATACCCATATTCAGTGACGAGAGACTTAGAAACGTGTCGTAGCCGCGATTGGAAGCGATGAGCCGCGTAAAGACCAAGGACTCGATAAAGAGAATCACCGTGAGGCTGTTAAACTCCGCACTTTGAAAGGCGATCTTCACATAGTGAAAAGAGGGCGCATCCGCAATGTAGAACATGGTGTAGATAAAACAAAGGGCCAAAACCCCCACCGGGGCGGCGATGGATCGCAGGCGCTTTTGTGCCAAGGACCGCTTCGAGGTAATGATCAAAGTCAGGGCGGCGAGAAGGAGGATGTAGCCGTTGACGAGAAGATACGCCGGGCCGTACTGTTTAAAGCCCGAGGCGTGGGCGTAGGGAACGAAGACGAGGCCGTGGAGATCGTTGGTCAAAATCAAAAGAATCAACGATGCGGTGGGAATCCAAAAGAGATACCAGCGCCTGTCTATGGGTTCTCGCTCCGATTTTCCTACGTAGAGGGACGTAAAAAAGACCAAATGGACCGTGGTGAGGATGAAAAAGTAGTATATGTAGCGAATCCAACGAACGGCCGTGGAAGATGCGATGAGGATTTCGTATTTCACCGTGCGCGTCGCCAAATAGCCGATGAGCAAAAGGGCGATCAGCTTAAATCGCCGGGCCACGTCGGCGCGGAGCACGCGATTTTCCATATTTTTCGCCCAGAGAAGAAAGATCAGGGCGTAGAGAAAAAACACCAGAGTCTTTCCCGTAAAAGGCAATGCATCACGGGCCTCTGCCAATTGAACGGCCGCGGCCGCGGCAATTAAAAGAATCGAGAAGATATAGGTCGTGATCTCTTTTCGGTACATGGTGCTCTCCTTCTGAGGCGGCACGGGGGCCGCGCATCTTATAAAACACTTTGGTTCTTTATTATTATATCAAGAAAAATCACTCCATGGGATTCATTTCCGCGGCAACCGGACGGGCCGACTTCGCATCGCCGGGCGTGCGTGGATTTCGCTATACGAAATGAATAATTTCGCTTTTATGAATAGACAAGGAAAAGGAAAATCGCTACACTGTGTTTAAAAGACAAAAGATAAGCACTATCATTAATGAAAGGAGATCTGTTTGAACACCTATCGCAAACTATTTGCTTACATACCGGAGAAGCGAAGCAACGGCTTTTTATCGGCGATTTTTTCCATAGCCGCCGTGTGCTGTCATTTATTCGGCTATTACTGTCTGTGGCTCGCCCTAAAGGCCATTTTCATTCAACAGGATTTCAGTGCGGGCAGCGATTACGCCCTTCGCGTGGTAGCGGCATTTGTCGCTTACGGGATTCTCTATTTTCTCGGTACATGGATGAGCCACTTGGCGGCCTTTCGCTTGGAGACCCGCCTGAGGGAAAAGGGCATCGATCATCTCTTGACGGCGTCCAATACCTTTTACGATAAAAACCAATCGGGTCGCGTGCGAAAAATCATCGACGACAATGTGGAGCAGACCCACATGGCCGTGGCCCATTTGATTCCCGATCAGACCGTGGCCATTTTAACGCCCATTCTTATGTTTGTCGTCATCGGCCTGGTGGATTTGCGGCTGGCGGGCTTTTTCGGCGTCATCGTCCTCTTGTCGGGCTTCCTCTGCTTCAAAATGATGGGGGAAAAAGAATTTATGAGCGCCTATATGGAGCAGCTGGATCTGCTAAATGCCGAAGCCGTGGAATACGTGCGGGGCATGCAGGTGGTGAAGCTTTTTGCCGCGCCCATCGTGAGCTTTAAGCGACTATACAGTACCATCAACGATTACGCCGACATGGTTTACAACTACTCCATGTCCTGTCGCATTCCCTATGTCACCTTTCAGTGGCTGTTGAATTTATTCATCGTCGTGCCTGTTTTCTACGCCGTTTATCGCGTGGGCGCAGGGGACGGCGGCGGCCTGTGGGCGGCAAAGGCCCTGTTCTTCGCCCTGTTTATGGGGATGTTTTTTGCCAACATTATGAAAATTATGTATGTGTCCATGTATCACGCGCAGGCCAATCGCGCCGTGGATACTCTGGAGAGCCTGTTTAAGGAGATGGAAGAAAAGAAAATGGTCTTCGGAAAAGAAAAAGACTTCGCAGACGGCTCCATTACCTTTAGCCACGTAGACTTTTCTTACGAGGACGAAAAAATTCTCTCCGATTTCTCCCTCCACTTGGATGCGGGAAAAATTTACGCTTTCGTCGGCCCCTCCGGCGGCGGCAAGTCCACAATCGCCAAGCTCGTCTCCGGGCTCTACCCGGTGGATAAGGGCGAAGTGATGATCGGCGAGAAATCCATGACCGCCTACGACAAAGAAGTGGTCATGGAAACGGTGGGCATGGTGTTTCAACAAGCGAAACTTTTTGAAGGCCTCACCATTTACGATAATGTGAAACTTGCAGGCCCCGAGGCATCCCCGGAAGAAGTGCATCGGGCGCTGGCCTTAGCTCGCTGCGAAGAGTTTAAGGAGAAATTTCCCGCAGGCTACGACACCGTCATCGGCGCCGAGGGCGTGAAGCTTTCCGGCGGCGAGTGCCAACGGGTCGCCATCGCCCGATTGTTTTTAAAAGATCCGAAAATCCTCATTCTGGATGAAGCCTCGGCGGCGGCAGATCCCGAAAACGAATACGAGATCCAAAAGGCCTTTTCGAACTTAATGAAGGGTCGCACCACCATCATGATCGCCCATCGCATGAGCAGCATTCGCGGCGTCGACGAGATTCTCTTTATCGAAGGGGGAAAGGTCGTGGAGAGAGGCAATCACGACGCCCTTATGAAAGAGGACGGCCGCTACGCCCGGTTTGTCAACTTGTATCACGAGGCCAATGAATGGAGGATTGACGGATGAAAGAGTATTTACGAAAAACCTACGCCCTCACGGAACGGGGAGCGGACGGCCTGTGGCGAGCGACGGTTTACGGCTTTTTAAAAAACATCACCTACATGCTCCCCATGTTTCTCTTAATGTACGCCACTAACGGTCTCTTGGGCTTCGGCGGTTTCAATGGGGCCTACGGCGCCCTCGGCTTTGTGCTTATCGGCGTAGTCATGTTTCTGGTCATCAATAAGGAGTACCACACCACCTTTAACGAAACCTACAAAGAATCGGCGAATCTGCGCATGGAAATCGCCGAGGGAATCAGGCAATTGCCCCTGTCCTCCTTTAATAAAAAGGACTTAACCGATGTCTCCCAAACCATGATGAAGGATGTGGAGGCCATCGAACACGCTCTGTCTCACTCCGTGCCGACCTACTACGCCTACCTTGCCACGGTGGCGGTGATCGGCATCATGCTTCTCATCGGCCAACCCCTTCTGGGGCTCGCCGTCTTGGCGCCCATTGTGCTTAGCATTTTTCTCGCCCATCTGTCGCAAAAAATGCAAAAACGAGCGACGAAAAAGTATTATCTTCGTCAGCGCAAGTCCTCGAAAGCCTTTCAGGAGCTTATCGATCTTCACGAGGAGATTCAGTCCTACCATTTAAGCGAGACAAAGAAAAGTGAGGCGACGCGACTGGTGCGGCGAAACGAAGCCGTGCACATTCACACGGAGCTAGGTCAGGCTCTTCCCGTCACCTTTTCCGGCGCAATTAGCTTTTTGTCTCTGGGCTTTGCCATGGTGGCGGGCACCCGGCTTCTGCAAAGCGGCACCATTAACGTGCTCTACTTTGCCGGCTATGTCTTTGCGGCGGCCCGCCTGATCGACGCCACCACCGCCTTCACCATGGCCCACGCGGAAATCGCCTACATTTCAAGTAGCGTCGATAAAATCAAAAGCTTGGTGGATGCGCCGGAACAAACGGGAAGCCCGACGGCCCTCACCGGCTTTGACATCGCCGGGGAAGATGTCTGCTTCGCCTACGATAAGAAAAAGAATGTCATCGATGGCATCGCCTTTGAAGCGAAGCAAAACACGGTAACGGCATTGGTGGGCCCCTCCGGCTGCGGCAAATCCACTTTGCTCCGCTT
Source organism: Aedoeadaptatus acetigenes (assembly GCF_025566985.1). NCBI lineage: Bacteria > Bacillati > Bacillota > Tissierellia > Tissierellales > Peptoniphilaceae > Aedoeadaptatus > Aedoeadaptatus acetigenes. The sequence goes on along the minus strand of NZ_JAOQJD010000004.1, from coordinate 9,568 downwards.
GGTAAGCCGCCTCTACGATTACGACGCCGGGCATATGACTGTGGACGGCAAAGAGCTTTCCTCCATTCAAACGGAGGATCTGTTTAAGCACGTGTCCATGGTCTTTCAAGACGTGCTCCTCTTCAACGGCTCCGTCTTCGATAACATTCGCATCGGCAAATACGACGCCACGGAAGAAGAAGTCTACGAAGCGGCGAAACGTGCCGGCTGCGACGATTTCGTAAAGCAATTGCCCCAGGGATACGACACAATCATCGGCGAAAACGGCTCCCGCCTTTCCGGCGGCCAGCGGCAGCGAATCTCCATCGCCCGCGCCTTTTTGAAAGATGCGGAAATCATTCTTTTGGATGAAATCGCCGCGTCCCTGGATGTGGAAAACGAAAAATACATTCAGGAATCCTTGAATCGGCTGATAAAAAATAAGACGGTGATGATTATTTCCCACCGCATGAAATCCATCGAAGGAGTGGATCAGATCATCGTGATGAACGGCGGAAAGATCGAAGCCTGCGGACGGCACGAGGCGCTTTTGGATGAAAGCCCCACCTACCGCACCATGATCGAAAGCTTCGAGCGCTCAGACGCCTATGTCTATTAGGAGGTTATCATGAAATTAAATGTACGAGATTTAGTGAACGCGGGTGCATTTTCCCTGCTCACGGTAATGGCTATTTGGGTCGGCGGCATGATCGGCTTTATTCCTGTCGCCATGCCCTTCGTCCCATTTGCCTGCGGCTTGCTTTCGGGACCGGTATTTATGCTTTATTCCACCAAGATCCATCGATTCGGGATGATCCTCGTCATGGGCGTCGTTTGCGGCCTGGTCTTTTCCTTGGGAGGCCACGGCGCCGTGGCACTGCCATTGATTATTGCCGTTTCGCTTTTATCGGAGTGGGTTATGAAGAAAGGCGGCTACAACAGTCCGAAACAAGCGCGACGGGCCTATACGGTATTTATGCTCTTTGCAGCGGCGAACTTATTGCCTCTCTATTTTGCGCGGGATCAATACATTCAGTCCCTGGTCGATCGAGGATACGGCGTGGATTTCGTGGATAAATTGGTCGCGGTTATGCCGAATTGGTCCTTTGTTCCCGTGGTCCTTTTGGGAATGCTTGGCGGTTATTTAGGCTGTACGATCGGTTTGAAATTAATTAATAAACATGCCCGGGCGATCGATACGGAAAAATGAACTTAGATTTTCGAACGAAGCTGGTCTTGACACTGGTTGTAGGGATTGTATGTGTGGGAGGCAGTCTCGCTCACAGTTACCCGCATTTCGGACCGATCCTTTGTCTTTTTCCCTATTTGTTGGGAGCATTGGATAGAAAATGGTCCTTTGTATTGAAGGGCACGATCACCTCGGCCTTGGCTTATGGGGCAACCCTTTATTTGCAAGGAGAGGGATTTTTCAGCTTGTGTTTTAATTTATACGCAGGCATCGTCCTTCGGATCTTGCCCGGGGTGATGATGGGCTATTATGCCATTACGACCACAACCTTGTCCGATTTGGTATGCGCATTAAAAAAATGGCATATGCCCAACGGCATCTTAATTCCCGTCTCCGTTATGTTTCGTTTCTTTTACTCAATTAAAGAAGATTACGGAAAAATAAAAGAAGCGATGTGGATGCACGGCATGGGCAGACAGGACCTCTTGACAAAACCGGTGGAGTATTTGGAGTACCGTTTCATGCCTCTTTTAATGATTACATCGAATACCGCCGATCACGTGGCTATTTCTGCCATGACGCGTGGCATGACGGAGGATTGCAACAGGAGCAGTATTTCGACCACGCGGATACGATGTTTCGATGGTGTATTGCTTGCATTTGCCTTTGTCGTTATCGGCTTGGCAGTAAGGAGTAAGTATGCTGGAATTTAAGGATTTTTCCCTTTCCTATGGAAAATCAGAGAAGATCTTGGATCGCGTAAACCTTGCTTTTTCTCCCGGCACGGTGCATGTCATCACAGGCAAATCCGGCTCGGGAAAAACCTCGCTGATCCGTGCCGTGAACGGGATTATTCCCGAAATCATACCGGCTGATCTGAGCGGGACGATAAACTATAACGAAAAACCGCTTTTGCCTATGACCATAAGTGAGCGGAGTCAATTGATCGGTACGGTTTTTCAAAATCCGAAGAATCAATTTTATGCCGTGAACGTAAAAGATGAGATGGCTTTTGCCTTGGAGAATCGTGGAATACCGCGTGAGGAAATTTTGCGACGCATTGATTATTACGCAGATCAATTGGAACTAAAACAGTTACTGGATAAGGATTTAATGACATTATCCGGAGGCGAGAAACAACGGGTCGCCATTGCATCGGTCGCCATGATGGATAATGCCGTGTACGTGTTCGACGAACCGTCTGCTTCCTTGGATCAGCATTCGATCCAAAAGATCAAAGACGTGATCGTCAAGTTAAAAGATGCCGGAAAGATCATCTTAATTGCAGAGCATCGTCTGTACTATTTAAACGATGTGATGGACAGTTTGTGTATCATCGATCATGGCCGCCTCATTCAATACAATCGCGGCGAGATCGACGAGCAAGTGATTGAAAAGCATCACCTTCGATGCTTGGAAACACCGAAAGAATGCGAGCTGAGTCATAAGACGTACAGGCAACAGGATTTGCGGGAGAAAGTATGTGATGAAAAAGCCGCTTGTCTATGTAAGAATTTCCGCTGTCGGTATAAAAATCCCTATACGAAAGAAATTCGGGAGATTTACGATATGAATATCTCTTTCGAGCCGGGCATTTATTTTATCACCGGGGACAATGGAATCGGGAAATCGTCTTTTATCCGTCAAATGTGCGGCTTGAACAAAAAACAAAAAGGCGTCACCTACTGGAAGCAAAGGGTGATTAAGAAACCGGGAAAAGTCATTTCCCTCGTGATGCAGGACGTGAATCACCAGCTTTTCACGGAATCGGTATATAAGGAAGTGGCCTTGGTCGTAAATGACCGAGCGCAGATTGAAGACGCGCTAAAAACCTTTGATTTATGGCATAAAAAAGACGCGCATCCGCAAAATTTATCGGGCGGTGAAAAACAGCGGCTCGCCATGGCGCAGGCCTATGGAAGCGAAAAAGAACTGGTTATTTTGGATGAGCCGACCTCAGGTCTCTGTTTTGATACCATGTGTCGCGTCATCCATGCCCTGAAAAAAATGAAAGAAGCGGGGAAGCTCATCATCGTCGTTACACACGATTACGAGCTTATCAACCGAACAGATGAAGGGATTGTTCACTTTGACAAATTTAGAAGATTGGGTTGACGGCGTTGAGTCTTGGGGGTTTCGCGTCGTGGATTACGACGAGGACACCATGTTTTTTGAAGGCATTGAAAGGGACGATGACACCATGGTCACCTATCGCATCGCCCCCGGCGTCTTCGTCGATTACATCAACATAAAGAGCCGCTACCGCTCGGAAAATGCCGCTCACAGCGGCAGGCGGGGCTATCGCATCGCCTATTGCAGCAGCGGAAACTACTACACCCACATTAACGGAAGCAAAGTGTTAATCACCTCGGCGGAAGTTTTTGTGGGTAAAGCGATTCCCGAAGCCAAGGCTTCCTACGGTACGCAAGAGGGCATCGTCGCTTTTAATATCGTGGTGGCACCCGATGAAATCGAGGGACGCACGTTTTTGGCGGATCTGTCCCGAGATTTTGTCGAAGCGGTAAAAGAGGTCAAGGACATGGGCTTTACGGTGAAGCGAAAAGATGCCCTGGATGAAGCCCGCGGCTTAATCGACGCATTGGCAAAAGCGGATCGCGCCGGCATCGGTCTCATGGCCTTTCGACTGCTCTCCACCATTTCCAAGGAGCAAGTGAGCGCCAATCGCAAGCGCTATTTTCAAGAGACGGAGGATGAATTTGTTGCTGAAATAGAGCAGTACTTACGGGAGAATTTAAAGGAGCCCGTGACCTTAGACCGCCTGGAAGAAGTCTTTGGTTGCTCCAAATCTACGATCATCAACAAATTCATCCGCACCTGCCAATACACTCCCATGAAATACTTGGCGAACTTGCGCATGATGGAAGCGGAGCGGCAATTAATCGACACCAACGCCTCCATGACCTACATCGCCGAGTCCGTGGGCTACGACAACCCGTCGAATTTTTCTCGTGCCTTTAAGCAGTTTACGGGATTATCTCCGTCGGCTTACAGAAAATGCTTCGGCCAATCGAAAAATGACACAAAAAAAGCAAAGCCAACGTCTAGAGTGACCCCATAAAGTATTCCGCATTTGAGTGCGAATTTCTCATTGACAGGTCTGCAATAAATATATAAAATAAAAAACACAATTGTTCAGTAAAGGAGGAGTTATGAACCAAAGAAGTCGAATTTGTCTTTATCTCATCGCCTTGTCCTACATTCTCTTGCAATTGATAAGACTATGGCACGAGTATTTCGATCCTTCAATGGGCGGCATTCCTTCTTATTTGGCGTTGCCCCTTGTGCCCGTCGGATTGGGCTTAGTCTCATGCCTGTTGGGTGAGAAAAAAGAATAAGTTGTCTAAAGGTGCCATTAGCCTTATACGATACATTGCTGCGGCGTCGCATTCCACGAAAGACTTTAAAGGATCCGTTGATAGTCAATCCTCAATGGATCCTTTTTTATAATGAGAGAATACAATTCGACTGATGTCACAAAGGTTGAATAACAAATAAAAAAGGAAGACGGCTGTCTTCCTTAATCCTCTTCGTGGACGCGTTCCCGAAGGGGTTTCTTTTTTTCAGGCTTTTGTTTTTCCCCACGATGAAGCCAATAGGCTTAGAAAAGGCAGAAAATAAGGATTCGTCAAAAGAAACTTACGAAACTTACGACAAACTTACGACAGAAAAAATCGACTTTTCAAAAGTAAGAGTAGAGCCATTATTTGAAGATATGGTTGATTTTGATACATTCTCAAAATCTGATTTTAGAGTTGTAAAAGTTTTAAACTGCGAAGAAGTTCCAAAATCAAAAAAACTTTTGAAATTTACATTAGATGATGTTTCTGAAAAAGAAAGAGTTATTTTATCTGGTATTAAAGAATATTACAGCGCAGAGTCTTTAATTGGAAAGACACTGCTTGCGATTTGTAATCTTCCTCCACGTAAGATGATGGGAATCGACTCAGAAGGTATGATTATATCTGAAATTTGCGGGTACGACGGAGAAGAAAAACTTAACTTAACAATGTTGGATGATAATATTCCAGCAGGATCAAAATTATATTAAAGAACACGCTAATTATGAAACTGGGGTTTGTTATGAATCCCAGTTAAATTTTTAGGGGTATGTATGAGATGGATAATTAGAATAATTTTATTACCGATAAGATTAGTGTTGAGTTTGCTCATAGCTTTTTTAACCTTCATATTAAGTTTGAGTACTGCGTTGTTAAGCGTAGTTTCTACTTTAATTTTTATAATTGGATTAGCTAGCATATTTCAAGGAGATAAGCAAATTGTAATTGAAGCACTAATATTAGCATTTTTATTTAGTCCATTTGGATTACCTAAATTAGGTATATATGTTATTGGATTATTAGAATTATTAAAATATACAATAAACTCAATTTGAAGAAAAATAAATATTAGACAATCGTAGACGATAGAAAGTAATAATTCTGTCGTCTTTTTTTTATTTCAAAGAAAGGAGGTAAGGATGAATTTTGATTATTTTTATAATAGGCAATCTGAAATGTATAACTTTATTAGGTTACCTATGGTATTAATGGAAGATGAGATTTTTGAGAGCATTTCTATTGAAGCTAAAGTTTTGTATTCATATATGCTTAATCGAATGGGTCTTTCATATAAAAATGGCTGGATAGATGAAGATGAAAAAGTCTTTATTTACTACACAATTGAAAGTATAAAAGAGCAATTTAATTGTGCGAGTGAAAAAGCAAATAAATTAATAGCTGAACTTGATATTAAATCAGGAATAGGACTGATTGAAAAGAAAAGACAAGGACTTGGAAAGCCTAACAGAATTTATGTTAAAGACTTTATGAGCATATTTAATAATAAGGAATTAAAAAATCAAGAAGTTCGAAAAACAAAATTCCAGAAGTTCGATAATCGAAATTCAAGAGATTTGAATATCGAAAGTCAAGATTTTCGAAAATCGGAAGGTAACTATAACAATATTAATAATAATGAGTTAAGAAAGAATGATTTTAGTAAAGGTCAAAAGCCTTATGGAATATATAAAAATATATTTTTGACTGATGAAGAATACAAGGACTTAACAAATGAGTTAGGAAGTAGAATTAATGAATACATTGATAGGCTCTCGTCATATATGAAAGCAAATAACAGAGAGTATCAAGACCACAAGGCAACGATAATCAATTGGTATCTTAATGATCAGTCGAAAAACATTAATGATAATACAACAAGGAAAATGAATTACGATATAGGAGAGAGTTTATGACAAGTTTAAAAGATTTTGTATTAAGAGAAAATGATATTGAAAGAAATGGGTATATCTATTGCAAGGTATGCGGTAAAAGAGTCGATGGAGAATTACTTGACCTTGGATTTACAAAGTTTATTCCAAGAATTAAATGTGAATGTGAAATAAAAAGAGATAAGGAAAATGAAGAAAGAGAAAGACTAATGAGAATATCGTCATTGAAAAGAGATTGCTTCTCATCGCCGCTCCAACACCAATATACTTTTGAGAAATTCTTAAATGAAAAAGGTCAAGCCTATAAGGTTGCCTATAATTATGCTAAAAGTTTTGAACAAATGAAAAAAGACAATGTTGGACTTTTATTTTATGGAGATGTTGGCAGTGGAAAGACTTATCTTGCTTGTTCTATTGCAAATGAATTAATCAAAAGAGAACAAGTTAAAGTTAAGATTATGAATTTATCTCAAGTTATAAACCAAATACAAAAATCTGCATTCAAGATAGATTCAAATGAAATTATAGATAACCTATCAAATATTCCCTTGTTAATTTTAGATGATCTTGGAATTGAAAGGGATACATCTTATGCAAGAGAACAGGTATATAACATTATAAACTCAAGATACTTAAAGGGTAGGCCGACAATTTTCACTACAAACTTATCATTGGAAATTGTTCAAAATCCTAATATTGAACTTGAGTATCAGAGGATATATTCAAGAATACTTGAAATGACAATACCAGTTAAAGTTACGGGAGAAGATTTTAGAAGAAAAATCCATCAAGAGAAGTTAAGAAAATACAAAGAGTTACTTTTATATGGAGGTGGAATAGATGATTAATGAAGAAGTATCTAGGTCAAGTCTTAATCTTGAAGTAAGACTTGCAAAAGCAACGAGTAAAGCAATTCTTGATGTCTTAAAGAAAGTTCACAAGCAAATAGAAGAACAAGGAGGTTTGAAAAATGTAATAAAAAATAATGGAGAAGAAGTAAAGCTAAAGGATATGGTTAAAAAGGGACAGTTAGAAGAAATTAATCTAAAGGATCCTGAGTTAAAAGAATTAAAGAAAATTTTAAATAAGCACGGAGTGAAGTTTTCTGTTATGAAAGATAAGGAAACTGGTAACCACTCTGTGTTTTTTCAATCTAAGGATATAAAAGTAATGGAACACGCCTTTAAAAAAGCAGTTAAGGCTTCTGAAAGAAAGTCCGATAGAAAAGATTCAATAACAAAGACTATAAATAAGTTTAAAGATATGGCTAAGGACACTATTAGCAAAGATAAAGTTAAAAATAAACATAAGGAGCAAAGCTTATGATAAGTAATTTAAAAACATTTGAAAATAAGAATTTTGGGAAACTCACTGTTATAGAAAAAGACGGTGAGTTTTTCTTTATAGCAAATGAAGTAGCAACGATGTTGGGATACGTCAATCCAAGAAAAGCTATTTATGACCATGTAGATGAAGAAGATAAGGGTGTAACGAAATGGAACACCCCTGGAGGAATACAGAATATTTCAATAATTAACGAATCAGGACTGTATTCACTTATCCTCTCATCAAAACTGCCACAAGCAAAAATATTTAAAGCTTGGGTAACTAGAGAAGTCTTACCAAGTATTAGAAAAAACGGAGGATATATAGTAGGGCAAGAAAAGAAAACTAACGAAGAGCTATTTGCAGATGCAATTCTTGTAGCCAATAGAATTATTGCCGAAAGAGAAGAAGAAATTGAAGAATTAAGACCAAAGGCAGATTATTATGACAAATTAGTAGATTATAACCTACTTACAAACTTTAGAAATACTGCCAAAGAGTTAGGAATACCACAAAATCAATTTATAAGTTTTCTAATGGATAAGGGATTAATTTACAGAGATAAGAAAAAGAAACTCTTACCTTATGCAGATAAGAACAAGGGATATTTTGAAGTAAAAGAATGGATTGATCCACTAGGTACACTTGTAGGAATACAAACATTAATAACACCAAAGGGAAGACACTACCTACTAATTTTATTAGATAGTGAAGGTTTCTACGATGAATAAGATATTAGAAGCCATTCTTTCTGATATTAAAAACCTAATTAAAATAGACAACCCAAAGAAATTTATATTATCAAACATTCCCTATCTATCATTCTTCTACATTGGAAATATCTTTTCTAAGCACATCAATTCTTATGTAGGAGGAGATATTATTGATAAAATAATGGTGGGAATTTCTGATATAGGAACTTTATCTTATGTACCAAGCCTTAATCCAAGGGACTTGTTATTGGGTATTTCAGTTGCTGGTCTTGTTAAGCTAATAGTTTATAGTAAAGGTAAAAATAAAAAGAAATATAGGCAAGGTAAAGAATATGGATCTGCAAGATGGGGAGAAAGTAAGGATATTGCTCCATATATTGACCCTAAGTTTGAAAACAATGTTCTCATAACTAATACCGAAAGACTAACAATGAACTCAAGACCTAAAAATCCTAAATACGCTAGAAATAAAAATGTATTGGTAATAGGTGGTTCTGGATCAGGTAAGACAAGATTTTATGTAAAGCCAAATCTAATGCAAATGCACTCTTCCTATGTAGTAACAGACCCTAAAGGGACACTTGTGTTAGAGTGTGGAAAAATGCTATATGAAAATGGCTACGACATAAAGATATTAAACACAATAAACTTTAAAAAATCTATGAAATACAATCCCTTTGCATATTTGAGAAGTGAAAAAGATATTTTAAAGCTAGTCCAAACAATTATAGCCAACACCAAGGGAGATGGAGAAAAGGCAGGAGAAGATTTCTGGGTAAAGGCTGAAAAGCTATATTACACTGCCCTCATCGGTTATATCTATTATGTAGCACCAGAAGAAGAAAAAAACTTTAAGACGCTTTTGGATATGATTGACGCAAGTGAAGTTAGAGAAGATGACGAAACCTATATGAACCCAATTGATAGGCTCTTTGAAGCTCTTGAAAAGAAAGACCCAAGTCATTTTGCAGTTAAGCAATATAAGAAATATAAGCTGGCAGCTGGAGTAATAGAATTAAGGAGAACACTTAATCACTATTTTAGTGAAATATGTACTTCTTAATTCTTTTTTTATTGAAAAATTAAGAGAAAGGGGGTAAAAATGAGGAATTT
>NZ_JAOQJD010000039.1:0-677 GCF_025566985.1 Aedoeadaptatus acetigenes | reverse complement strand
ACTTGACCTTACGATCTATTTCGTTGAAATTGTAATCTTAAATTTAAATTTGAAGATTTGATTTTACGATGTTCTCGTTTTTGATTGTATATGCAATTGTCTTGGTTCAATAGTTTTGCATCCGAAGATGCATGGTGGACCTGGGTGGACTCGAACCACCGACCTCACGCTTATCAGGCGTGCGCTCTAACCAGCTGAGCTACAGGTCCATATATAATTAAAGGTATAAGAGATTGTCCATCTTTCGCTCTCCCCCGCAGGGAAGAGCGTATTTCCTTAGAAAGGAGGTGATCCAGCCGCACCTTCCGATACGGCTACCTTGTTACGACTTCACCCCAGTCATTAACCCTACCTTCGACAGCTGCCTCCTTGCGGTTGGCTCGCTGGCTTCGGGTATTGCCAACTCCCATGGTGTGACGGGCGGTGTGTACAAGACCCGGGAACGCATTCACCGCGACATTCTGATTCGCGATTACTAGCAACTCCGACTTCATGCAGGCGAGTTGCAGCCTGCAATCCGAACTGGGATCGGCTTTTTGAGATTCGCTTGCGATCGCTCGTTTGCTACCCTCTGTACCGACCATTGTAGCACGTGTGTAGCCCAGGACATAAAGGGCATGATGATTTGACGTCATCCCCACCTTCCTCCGATTTATCATCGGCAGTCCCTTTAGAGT
>NZ_JAOQJD010000038.1:0-782 GCF_025566985.1 Aedoeadaptatus acetigenes | reverse complement strand
AAGAACCAACGATAGGCCAGGTTGACTTCGACTTCTTTGATGGTTTGGCGCATGCTGCGAATGCCATAAAGGTGTTGAAGGAAGACGAGTTTAATGAGAACCACGGGGTCGATGCTGGGCCGGCCGTTGTCTAGACAGTAAAGGTCTTCCACCAGGTCATAGATGAAGTCGAAGTCCACGTAACGGTCAATTTTTCGCAAAAGATGATCTGCCGGCACGAGTTGATCCAGAGCGATCATTTGAATTTGTTCTACTTTTTTCTTGTCTTCTTTGTGTAGCATGGCGGCCTCCTTTTTTCTCTATTTTACTATAATTGAGGCGAATGCTGTTTGATGACACAAAAAAGGGAGGGTGAATCGGATGATTCTCCCTCCCTTTGTCATCACTCTGAGAAGGCACCGATGTGCCTTCTTTTTTAATTGGGAAAAGCGCCGCTTTTCCATTTCTTTTTCTACTTCGCTTAAAATTAATTCTTCCATGGCTTAAGAACTCCGGAAGGACCCAGGGCGCCCGCCGAGGCTTCTGCGAAAGGCTTGTAATTTGAGAGGTTGAAAGATGATTCGCGAATTAGTTTGTTCTTCTCCCGTTTTTGTCTTTGCTGTCAAAGAGGCACACGTTTTGTGATTCGCTTTACCTCTTTTCTTAACTCAAAATTCCATTCTTTTATGGCTTTTAAACCCGGGGGCGGGGAAAAGAGCTCAGAGCGGAATAACCCGGTCCCCAAGATTTGGACATCCCCCTACCTCAAATCGTGTATAATTCAATTAAGGAGGGAAACCATG
>NZ_JAOQJD010000037.1:0-818 GCF_025566985.1 Aedoeadaptatus acetigenes | reverse complement strand
CCTGTGCACGTTCGTTATTGGTTTTCGTGGCTTCATTGACAATCTTGTCGATGGCCTCTTTGTCACCGGCTTGGTCGATGGATGCTTTCGTATTAGTCTTTTCGTCCTTGCTCAGCTCATCCAACTGATCAACGGTGGCCTTGGCTTCTTCTTTCGCCTTGGCTAACTCTTTTTTGGCCTGTGCACGTTCGTTATTGGTTTGCTTGGCTTCATTGACAATCTTGTCGATGGCCTCTTTGTCACCGGCTTGGTCGATGGATGCTTTCGTATTGGTCTTTTCGTCCTTGCTCAGCTCATCCAACTGATCAACGGTGGCCTTGGCTTCTTCTTTCGCCTTGGCTAACTCTTTTTTTGCCTGTGCACGTTCGTTATTGGTTTGCTTGGCTCCATTGACAATCTTGTCGATGGCCTCTTTGTCAGCGGCTTGATCGATGGATGTTTTTGCATCGGTCTTTTCGTCCTTGCTCAGCTCATCCAACTGATCAACGGTGGCCTTGGCTTCTTCTTTCGCCTTGGCTAACTCTTTTTTGACCTGTGCACGTTCGTTATTGGTTTTCGTGGCTTCATTGACAATCTTGTCGATGGCCTCTTTGTCAGCGGCTTGATCGATGGATGTTTTTGCATCGGTCTTTTCGTCCTTGCTCAGTTCATCCAAGAGATCGACGGTGGCTTTTGCTTCTTCTTTCGCCTTGGCTAACTCTTTTTTGGCCTGTGCACGTTCGTTATTGGTTTTCGTGGCTTCATTGACAATCTTGTCGATGGCCTCTTTGTCACCGGCTTGGTCGATGGATGCTTTCGTATTAGTCTTTTCGTCCTTG
>NZ_JAOQJD010000036.1:0-1030 GCF_025566985.1 Aedoeadaptatus acetigenes | reverse complement strand
ACAACTCTTCGCCCTGTTCAGACTCGCTTTCGCTGCGGCTTCGATGCATAACATCTTAACCTCGCTGAAAATCATAACTCGCTGGCCCGTTCTACAAAAAGTACACGATCGTGGTACGAAACCACTTTCGCTGCTTGTAAACATCCGGTTTCAGATTCTATTTCACTCCCCTCCCGGGGTTCTTTTCACCTTTCCCTCACGGTACTTATGCACTATCGGTCACCAAGGAGTATTTAGCCTTAGGGGGTGGTCCCCCTGTATTCCCACCGGGTTTCACGTGCCCTGTGGTACTCGTTTAGAGTGACATACCTTCACTTCGCATACGGGACTGTTACCCACTATGGTCGATTGTTCCAAATCGTTCTGCTCGCTACATATGCCGTATCTCAAGTTGGGCTCTACCCCGTTCGCTCGCCGCTACTTGGAGTATCGAGGTTTCTTTCTTTTCCTCGGGGTACTTAGATGTTTCAGTTCCCCCGGTATTCCTTTCATACGCTATGAATTCACGCATGAATGCTGAGAGTTTGTCTCAGCGGGTTTCCCCATTCGGAAATCTGTGGATCGATGTGTATTTGCCACTCCCCACAGCTTTTCGCAGCTTATCGCGTCCTTCATCGGCTCTTGGTGCCAAGGCATCCACCGGATGCTCTTTCTAACTTGACCTTACGATCTATTCGTTGAAATTGTAATCTTAAATTTAAATTTGAAGATTTGATTTTACGATGTTCTCGTTTTTGATTGTATATGCAATTGTCTTGGTTCAATGCGCATCATACGATGCGGTGGTGGAGATGAGGAGATTCGAACTCCTGACCCCCTGCTTGCAAGGCAGGTGCTCTCCCAACTGAGCTACACCCCCATATATAATTAAAGGTATAAGAGACTGTCCATCTTTCGCTCTCCCCCGCAGGGGAGCGCGCATTTCCTTAGAAAGGAGGTGATCCAGCCGCACCTTCCGATACGGCTACCTTGTTACGACTTCACCCCAGTCATTAACCCTACCTTCGACAGCTGCCTCCTTGCGGTTGGC
>NZ_JAOQJD010000035.1:0-1054 GCF_025566985.1 Aedoeadaptatus acetigenes | reverse complement strand
CGTGCTGCTTGAACTCGTCTGAGAAGACTCTTCTTTTTCTAGGTGCTTTATCCATTTGATCCTCCTTGTTGATCATAAGATACCACACCTTAAGGAAACTGTCCTAATTATTGTAACCTATCCAGCCCTCTGCCCCTTCCCCGGGGCCCCAACCCCTTCGACCCCCAACGCTTTTTAGATGCGCGAAGCCCTGACGGGCTTCGATTTGTATTGGGCCGCGTCGCAGGCCGATGGTCCCGCGAAAGGACAATTACTTACAAAAGTATAATGATAGTACTAGCAAAGAAACTACCAAAGAAACTAGTAAAGAAACTAGCAAAGAAATTGGAGAAAGAATGGGGCTATTATTTTCGAGATTGCATATATTGACTATCTTCTCTACTCGTATTAGAATAAGCTTACGAATTGAAAACGAAGGTTTTGCGGGTGATGCATTTATGCGTCACCCGATTTTTTTACCTTCACAATTCAATTGCGATCTATATATTTTACGGTGACTTTTCTTGACTTGGGGAGTTTTGTGCCATAAACTCTCTTTAAAAGGAGGTTGCTATGGCAAATTTTCTTGATCTAAATCCGCAAGCTGATTTTGATGACGATTTGAGCCGTCACGTGCCCAATGATGTGACGCGGGAAGCCTTAAAAGAAGCTGAGCGATTGGCTGCTGATCCTCGTACCCGTTACTTCTCCGATGTGGAAGAAGCTTTGGCGGAATTAAAGAAGGATTGATCACCTTCTCGCAAATACATTCACTTGCTTTTCTTCTAACCGACTTGTAATGCCCTCTGGCCCTCACGGTGGTGGTTCCGGTTTTAAAATGCGGAGCGAACGTGATTTCGAGTTAATTCTATTTCGCTTTAGATTTCATTCCCGCATGGTTTTGAAACCCGGGGAAGGGGCCAGGGCGTTGCGATTCGCCCTGGATAGGTTACAATAATTAGGACAGTTTCCTTAAGGTGTGGTATCTTATGATCAACAAGGAGGATCAAATGGATAAAGCACCTAGAAAAAGAAGAGTCTTCTCAGACGAGTTCAAGCAGCACGTGGTGGACCT
>NZ_JAOQJD010000034.1:0-1185 GCF_025566985.1 Aedoeadaptatus acetigenes | reverse complement strand
CCGCAATCCTTGCAATCATACCGTGTCTTCTTAACCCGCAGAAGCACGTGCTTTCGGCGCATCGGTGCGTCCCGAAGCACTTGCTCCCGGTGATCATGGACCCAAGCGTGGGTCGAGCCACAGTGAGGACAAACCCGATCATGAACGGGTTTGCAGTCAATGGTAATGAGCCGTCTTTCTTCTAAAACAGCGGTAACCTCGACGTCTTGGATTCCTAAAAGTAATGTGGTAATATTGTTTTGCACTTGTTTGCCCCCCTTTATTATTTTGTGGTGATTTAATTTTAGGCGATAGGGAAAACAAGTGCTATCTTTTTGCACAAAAATATCCATTGAGGAGCTTACTCCCCAATGGATATTATAGAGCCAATAAATAAAGAAACAAATAGCGAGAGGACGTGGAAACACGTCCTTTCTCTATTTAAAAATACATATTTCTCGGCGGGGAACAGACCCCTTTTCTTGATTTTGGTGAATCTTCATTCGGAACAAGAGCACACCGAATAGAGAAACGTGGTGTATTCTCCTTACTCTAAAATTCGTTTTTACACGGCTTTGAGACCCGGGGAAGGGCCCAGGGCGTTGCGATTCGCCCTCTGGCCCTTCCCCGGGGCCCCATCCCCCTCGACCCTAACGCTTTTCTAATGTGCGAAGCCCTGCGGGCTTCGATTCCTACTGGGCCGCGTCGCGGGAGAAAGAAAGTAAGTTGGGATATTATCCAGAAAATTGTCTTGTTTGCGGGACGTTGGCGATTCGCCCTCTGTCCCTCCCCCGGGGCCCTCATGACCTATCCCGACGAGCGAAGCGAGTCGTTGGAAGGTCAGATGTAGTCTTACACCATTCCAAGGAGGCGCAGCCTTTTTGGAATGGATGTATAGTTGTAAGCCCTACCGGGCTTCGATTCCTGTTGGGTTGTGTCGCCAACGTAAGAAAGTGAGTTGGGCGAAGAATTCATATTGGCGAAGAAGAAACTTCGCCCAAATCAAAATCTTCTTTTCCGCAACGCGGCCCAATTAATAGAAAATGCCGCAGGCATTTTCTTTCAGCTTAGACGTGGCCAAAAAAGGGGTGGGGGTCCCGGGGGCGGGGAAAATGCGGCCTTCTAAGGTGGACCCATTGATTTGGACACGTCAACCCCTATGCGTTGAGTAGTGTTGAGCCGTATTCGTATGGCGTCATGTCGCCG
>NZ_JAOQJD010000033.1:0-1382 GCF_025566985.1 Aedoeadaptatus acetigenes | reverse complement strand
CCCATATCCGAACGACCGGATGCGGCTGAAAAAAGACAGCGCTTAGGCGACTGGGAAGCGGATACGGTGGCAGGTAAAACTGGCAGGGCCTGTCTACTCACATTGACTGACAGGAAAAGTCGCTACCTTCTTTGCCAGAAAATTCCAAAAAAGAACGCCCAATGTGTTAAGCAGGCCATGATTGAACTGTTGGAAGATGAACCCCTTCAAAGCATTACTCCCGATAGAGGGAAAGAATTTGCAAAGCATCCTGAGATATCACAGCAACTGTCTCTTGTTGAATTCTATTTCCCGTTGCCCCATCACCCATGGCAAAGAGGTACCAACGAAAATACAAATGGTCTATTAAGAGAATACTTTCCAAAAACAAAAGATATTGACCAGTCGGATAGCTACATTGAAGCGAAAATAGAAGAGATCAATCGTCGACCACGTAAATGTTTAAACTGGAAAACACCTTATGAAGTTTATCATTCTGTAGAGTTGCACTTGACTTGACAATTCAAGGTCATCAAACAGCATTCGCCTCAATTATAGTAAAATAGAAAAAAAGGAGGCCACCATGCTACATAAAGAAGACAAGAAAAAAGTAGAACAAATTCAAATGATTGCTCTGGATCAACTCGTGCCGACAGATCATCTTTTGCGAAAAATTGACCGTTACGTGGACTTCGACTTCATCTATGACCTGGTGGAAGACCTTTACTGTCTAGACAACGGCCGACCCAGCATCGACCCCGTGGTTCTCATTAAACTCGTCTTCCTTCAACACCTTTATGGCATTCGCAGCATGCGCCAAACCATCAAAGAAGTCGAAGTCAACCTGGCCTACCGTTGGTTCTTGGGACTCGACTTCTACGATAAAATCCCCCACTTCACCACCTTTGGGCAAAACTACCGTCGGCGTTTTCAAGACACCGACCTATTCGAGTCCATCTTTACCAACATCCTTCAACAAGCCATGGACCAAGGCTTCGTCGACACACGCCTCCAATTCGTCGATGCCACCCACGTCAAAGCCCATGCCAATCGCCACAAAAACAAAAAAGCCGTGGTGAAAAAACACGTGCGAAGCTACCAACAACAGCTTGAAAAAGAAATTGCCGATGATCGAAACGCACACGGAAAAGACGACCTCAAACCACCGAAAAATCCGCCCACCGATACCACCACCATCACCCAATCCACCACCGATCCCGAAAGCGGCCTCTTTCACAAAGGCGAGCACAAAGAAGTCTTTGCCTACACCATCCAAACCGCCTGCGACCGACACGGATGGATCCTCGCCTGCCAAAGCTTTCCCGGCAACCGCCACGACAGCAGCACCTTCTTCGACTTCCTTCCCAAACTCCAAACTTTAAAACCAGAAAAACTCGTCATGG
>NZ_JAOQJD010000032.1:0-1498 GCF_025566985.1 Aedoeadaptatus acetigenes | reverse complement strand
AAACCCGGGGGCGGGGAAAAGAGCTCAGAGCGGAATAACCCGGTCCCCAAGATTTGGACATCCCCCTACCTCAAATCGTGTATAATTCAATTAAGGAGGGAAACCATGGGACGAGGAAAACTAACCACTGAAGAGCAAGCCATCTTACGCGCCAATCCGAATGTAAAATCAGTCAACGATCAATGCATTTTTTATACGGCCGAATTTAAAAAACACTTCATTGAAGCGTTAACAAAGGGCAAGCGGCCTAAACAAATCTTCGTTGAAGCCGGCTTTGATCTCGAAATCTTAGGCGACAAACGCATCGAACGGGCCACCGCCCGGTGGAAAGAGCGCCACATTCGGGACACCATTCTCGCATCAATTGATCAAGAAGCCGCAAAAGAAGCCCTTCAGACCATCGATGCCATAGACGATCTGAAAAAAGCCAAAGAGAAACTGACAAAGCAAGAAAAAATCATTCAACAACAAGCTGCGGAGATCGAAGCATTAAAAAAAGCTGGCTGGCTAGGAGGGAGGCGATGCGACAAGAAGGCCTATGGAACGACTGATCTCTGCAAAATCGTAGAAGAAACCGTCCAAGCCTATGGAAAAGCCGTCAATATTAAAGCCCTTTGCAAAAACCTTCATTTGCCGCGAAGCACCTATTACTACTACAAAGCCAGCAAAGAAAACCGGCAACGAAGAGAAGATGCTGATCGAGAAGCCCTGTACTTCATACAAAAAGCCTTCGACCATAGCGGAAAATACTACCACAAAGGCAGCCGCTCCCTGCGCATGGTCCTGAAAAACGACTACGACATCATCTACAACCGCAAAAAAATCCAACGCATCATGCGGAAATACCAACTCATCTGCCCCGTAAAAAAAGCCCGACCCTATGGCAAACGCAAAAACGACGGCCAAGAAAACAAAATCGCGCCCAACCGCGTCAAACGCGCCTTCAAGCCGGGCGAAGCCAGAAAACTCTTCCTCACCGACATCACCTACATCAAACATCAAGGCCACTTCTCCTACGTCTCCGTCATCATCGACGCCCAAACCAACGAACCCGTCGCCTACAAAACCAGCACAAACTACAACCTCGACTTCGTTCTGGAAACCCTCGAACAACTCAAAACCTGCGGTTACAGCCAAAACGCCATCATCCACTCCGATCAAGGCGTCCACTACACCGCGAAAAAATTCCGCGATACCATCCAATCCATGGGCCTCATTCAATCCATGTCGAGAAAAGGCAACTGTTGGGACAATGCGCCCTGCGAATCCTTCTTCGGAAAAATGAAACAAGAAACATCATTCGATAAAAACGCCAGCGACCAAGAAATTGAAGCCGCTGTCGCCGACTACATAAACTACTACCGCTACCGCCGATACCAAGAAGGCCTCGGCGACATGACGCCATACGAATACGGCTCAACACTACTCAACGCATAGGGGTTGACGTGTCCAAATCAATGGGTCCACCTTAGAAGGCCGCATTTTCCCCGCCCCCGGG
>NZ_JAOQJD010000031.1:0-1897 GCF_025566985.1 Aedoeadaptatus acetigenes | reverse complement strand
GGAGTAATAGAATTAAGGAGAACACTTAATCACTATTTTAGTGAAATATGTACTTCTTAATTCTTTTTTTATTGAAAAATTAAGAGAAAGGGGGTAAAAATGAGGAATTTTGAAAAGATAACAGCACTCTATGAGAGATTAAGTCGTGATGATGAACTGCAAGGAGAAAGTAACTCCATCATCAATCAGAAAAAAATACTGGAAGAATACGCAAGCAAAAATAACCTGTCAAACATCATTCACTTTACAGATGACGGAATCAGCGGAACGCAGTTTGACAGACCGGGATTTATGGCAATGATGAACGGAGTCAATCAAGGAAATATTGGTTGTATCATTGTAAAAGATATGAGCAGACTTGGCAGAGATTATCTCAAAGTCGGTCAATGTATGGAGATACTAAGACAAAAGGGCGTAAGACTAATCGCTATCAATGATAATGTAGATAGTTTTTACAGAGAAGATGATTTTACTCCCTTTAGAAATATCATGAATGAATGGTATGCAAGAGATACATCAAGAAAAATACAATCGACTTTCAGGTCAAAAGGCGAAAGTGGGAAACATACTGCAAGCACACCGCCTTATGGCTATATCAAAGATGAAAAAGATAAAAACAAATGGATAGTAGATGAAAAAGCAGCAGAGATAGTAAGGCGAATATTTAACCTGACCATGCAAGGCAATGGTCCGTATCGAATAGCAAAGATATTGGAGAGTGAAAAAGTAGATATACCCGCCTATCATCAACAGAAATTAGGCTATGGACTATATCAAAGCAAAAACTTTGAACATCCCTATCGTTGGTGCAGCTCAACAATAGCAAGCATTTTAAAGAAACAGGAATACTTGGGGCATACAGTCAATTTCAAAACAAGAAAGCACTTCAAGGACAAGAAAAGCAAATATGTATCCGAGGATAACTGGCTTATTTTTGAAAATACACACGAGCCAATCATAGACCAAGAAACCTTTGATAATGTGCAAAGGATAAGAGGAAATGTAAAAAGGTATCCTGACGGTTGGGGAGAATATCACCCACTCACAGGACTAATGCATTGTGCAGATTGTGGGAGCAAGATGTATGTTCATAGAACAAGCAATTATAAGAATATTCCCTATTACACTTGCAGTGCCTATACCAAAACACCTTGTGGCACACTTTGTCCATCAGCACACAGAATAAAAGCAGAAGCGGTCTTAAACCTTATTAGGGAAACACTAAAAGATATTAAAAAATACCTTAATGAAGATAATGAAGCCTTTATCCGTTCCATTCAAAATGAAATGGAAGAAAAGGAAAAAATAGAGATAGAAAAGAAACGCACAAGGCTTATTGACAGCAAAGGAAGATTACAGGAATTAGAAAGACTGATGTGTCGTATCTATGAAGATATGATCCTTAACAAAATACCAAATAGCAGATATGAAATACTAAATAACCAATATGAAACGGAGCAGATAACTTTAAGTAAAGAAATTAAGGATTTGGAGCAGCAGGTATCAAGATATGAAAAAGAAACAGACAGAGCTAAAAAATTTATATCTCTTATCAGTCGTTATGAAAACTTTAATGAACTCACAAACACAATGATAAATGAATTTGTAGAGAAGATTATCATTCATGAAAGGGATAGAAAAGGCAGTCAAACATCAAAGCAAAAGATAGAAATATATTTTAACTTAATAGGGAATTATGAAGTTCCAAAAGAAGAATTAAGCGAAGAAGAAAGATCAAAACTTGAGGAAGAAGAAAGAAAAATCGAAGAAAGAAAAGACAAGCTACATCAAAATTACCTGAAACGAAAAGCAAGCGGAAAACAGAAAGAGTATGAGGATAAATATAAGGCAAGAAGGGAGCAGAAGAAACAAGAGAAATTAAAGGTTTTGAAAAGAG
>NZ_JAOQJD010000030.1:0-2000 GCF_025566985.1 Aedoeadaptatus acetigenes | reverse complement strand
GCAGTTTTTCCTGTAACAACTTGTCAAGGACTTTCTAATCATTTTTATCGACTTTTTGATGTTTTTCTCTCTCCATTTCTCTAATCATTATGCGTTTTAATTTGTCTTGCATTGTTTCCGTTGCATTTTCATTAAAGTGAACAACAACCTCATAGGTTGCTTTACCAATTTTCTTTATGGTTTTTGTTCCCGTATTCTGTTCATTTTTATTTTCGTGCATATATTTTTCCTCCTGTTTGTTGCAATTAAAAAAGACGATAGATTTTTACTTCTACCGCCTTGCTTAAAGCTCATATAACTGTCTATTCTGTTATCTGCATATTAAATTTTCAAATTCTTATTGTTTAACATTCCACCAAACATTGTATGATACATATCCTTAGAGGATTCTTCTATCTTGGTAATACTTGATATTTTATTTCCTGCGTCCTTTGATGAAGCTCCGCAAAGATAAAAGGCTTCATTTTCTGTTCCATAGTCTATTGCAATATATCTATCGTGATATTTTTTGCCTGCAACCTTCATTTTTAAGTTGATATTTGGATAATCTCTTCTAAAATCATTTAGGATGTTTTTTGTAAGCATATCTTTATTTTTCACATTGTCGCTAAAGACTATAATTTCAACATTGTCTTTTGCAGCTCTTAATAATTCTAAGGTTTTCAAGCCTATATAGTTATCTATTACGTAAATGCTTTTCTTTGCTGACTTATATATTTTTGTATAGGCAACATCCGCTTCAATCTTATCTCCATTCATCAAAAGGAAATGCTTGTAAGTGTCCGGATCGATAAAATTATCCATTACTTTTTTCAAATCTTCTTTAGTAGCCATTTGAGATTTTATTTCTGCAATATCATTTGTGTTTTGGTTGGTTTGAATAGCTATTTGGACTAATTCTTTTGAACCGATAAAATCTTGATTTTCAATAATGAAGTCTTTCATCTGCTTAAATGTTCTAATTAAGGCTCTGCTTTGCCTAATCGCAAGTTCTCCCCTTAATACAGTCATAAGCATATAAATACCTTGTTCCGTAAAGGCATTTGGTAGGTACCTTGAGCCGCCCCAACTTGAGGTGAAATTTTTGCACCTCAAGTTTTCAAACTCATTCTCGGTCAATTGAAACATAAAATCTTCGCCTTCAAACTTTTCAATATTATTTTTTACCTGTCTATTAAAGTTTTTAGTTTCATAACCATATATTTCAGCTAAATCTGCATCAAGCATTACTTTTTGTCCACGAATGAAATATATTTTTTCTTGTATAGTTTTATCATCTACAATAACTATCTCTTTATTTTCATCTGCCATGAAATGCACCTCCAAAATTATCTAAATATCTTTTCCAATCCGCCACGCACTGCGTAGCTTTTTGAAATAAGTCTCATATCTTTTTATATTTTTCTACTCCACCTTCAGCTTTTCCGATGTGTTCTACATTTTTCACAAGTCCCTTATTTACATTTTCATAAAACCATCTGCCAATCAAAGCCGGCGGTGTTGCTATTAACTCTCGTAAAACAAATTCTTTGTCTTTCGGCAAAAAGCTTATTTTATTTAGTAAGGTATTATATAAGTCAACATAACTTGTATTTTCTTGTAAACTGCTACACTTACAATATTCACTAATACTTGGGTAATTACCCTCTATAACTTTTTTAGTTAAAATTTTCAGTTCTTCATCGTTTACTGTAAATTGAATTCGCATTTATATATCCTCTCTTTATAACTGAGTTTATTATCATATCACTGTCATTTTATCATAAATACGATGATTTTTCCATACTGCAATTTTAAGCCCTCACATGATGTTTTCACACTTAGCTATATTCTGATACCTCTTTTGCCATTAACGCTCTAAAAAAGCCTCTCCACCGTCTTATATGAGATTATAAATGTTCTCCCTTGTCATAATCTTCAAGGGTATATACTGTTGATTTACTACACTCCTTTAATTTCCCTTTATCTTGTTCATACCAATGAATTAAGGTCGCATAATG